>JBDRIZ010000178.1:0-2887 GCA_043815525.1 Candidatus Woesearchaeota archaeon | reverse complement strand
ATCTTTGCATGTCTATTCTTGCAAGCCTGTATGCTGCGCTTTCTGCTGGAGTCCTTGACACTCCGAAAAGGTATCCTGTCTCTTTCCTGTACTCTGCTGCTGTGTCCTTCATCTGCTTTATGACTTTCAGGCCTAGTTTCCATGCGTCATCGCTGTCATGCAGCTCCTCTCCTGTGTGGCTTTTCAGCATTTCATTAAGGCCTACCATTCCTATTTCCAGCCCTAGCTTGTCAACAATAAAATAGGGGGTGCCTGCGTCGTCTATTGGCTGGGATAGGAATGGCAGCAGGCCTTGCTCCATTCTTCTGCGAATTATCTCCTGTTTCACATGCATCACTTCTTTTGCCTTGTCCATGCGGTCTCTGAGGAGTGTGAATAGTTTTTCGTCATTTCCCTTGGCTTCGTATGCCAATTGCGGAAGGTTTATTGTGACTACCTGCAGTCCTCCGCCTCTTACAGTTCCGTTTAAGACATCCTGGTCTGTGTTCTGCTCTGAGAGTGGCATCAGGTATGCGCAGCACTGGTAGCAGCTGTATTCTGGCAGGTAGTCCTGCTGTATGAAATAGTATGGTGTCCCGAATTTTGCCGCAAGCTCGCTTACTTTCTGCATCTCTTCTGGGTATTTCTTGAAGTCGTCTTTTGATATTTTTAGCTCGTATTTTGGGAAGCTGAATGGTTTTTGCAGGTAGTCTCCCTGGTGGTAGACCTCTGTTATTGCTGAGAAGAACTGGTTTGCCTCTTTTGCGTATTCTGAGTATGTAAGCTTCTGGTCTATTTTTCCTCCTGGCTGCACTGCAGGGATATCTGCTAGGGTCTTTGGCACTCCAGGCTCTATGTCTATGCTTGAGAATACCACTTGGCCTCCTCTTGAGACATACATCATGCTCATCTCGTAGAGAAACATCTGTGCCATCTGCTTGATTTCCTTGTAGCTTAACCCTTTTAGGTACGGTGCAAGTATCACGTTGAACCAGTTGAATCCCTGGCCTCCTGCGCAGTTTACCTGGCCGCATGCAAGGATTTTTGCTGCGTGAAGAACTGCAACAGTTGCTGTCTTTGCTGGTCCTGCCATTGCTGTGTGAAGTCCTGTTCCGTCAGGCTTGAGTCCGTTCTTTAGGAAAAATCTGAGGTCATGTGAGAAGCAGAAAGGCCTTGTTGAGAAGTAGTCAAGGTCATGAATGTGGATTTCTCCATACAAATGGCTGTCAGTTAATTTTTTTGGTATGTCTTTTGCCAGGCTGTAGTTCCTTGATATTGTGTCTCCTATGAGCTTGTGCACTGTTTCAGGGTTGTATTGCTGGTTTGCGTTGTCTGCTGTGTGCCTTGTTATGAGTTTTGTTATGTCAAATACTGGCATTCCTATCTTCTTGTAGTCACCATAGTGCCTGTCAAGCCCTCTTTTCAATAGCACATAGTTGACTATCTCCCGTATCATGCTGCTTGATATGTTCTGCAGGTTGCTTTCAATCAGAAAGTGTTCTGCCTCGTTTGCTATTTCATCAGCAAGCTTTTCATCCATGCCTGTCTCATTAATAAGTGAGTCCACTATCCTTTGCTTCTTGAACTGCTCATAGGAGTCTTTCATTGATGTTATGCCATAGCCTCCCACAACATGGACATCCATCTTCTTGTACTTGAATCCGTGGCTGTAATTTGGGTCTATCTTGTCAAGCTCTTCGATTATCCACTTGCGTATCTGGCTTGTTGGCACAAGGTCATAGCATTTTTCCTGCACTGTTTTTATTATTGGAGAAATCTCTTTCTTTGGCACTCCTGCTCTTGCCAGGGCGTATATTAGTTTCTCTTGAGAAAATGATTCCTTGTTGCCGCTGCTTTTTATTACTGTTATGCTCACATTACCACCAAAAAAAATGTTTTGAAAAGAAATATTTTAAGCAATCAACTTATATATAAATTAGTTTAATCTGAAAAATATATTCTGCATGTTACAGGATAGTTGATGGAGAAAAGGAGTTATTTATTTCTGCTGCTTCAAACAGAAGCAATTCTGGCGATTTGATTATTGTTTTCCATGAGAACTCCAAAGGAAAAACACAGTTTCCAAATGAAACATAGGTTTTCAAAGGAAACGCATCCCAAATATCACTGCTAAAAAGCTTTCATAGGATATGTTCTGTTTGATTCCATGGGAAATGTTGTTCCAATGAAAGGGTAAAATGGCATTCCAAAAGGAAATATTGTTTGCAGTATATATTTGCTTGTTGATTTTACAGAATATTCATTTGAGATAAGATTATATAGTATGCATGCCAACCTACATGCAATGCGTTTTGTCCAGATTATGGCATTGTCAGCAGTAGCAGCATCTTTTGTGCTGGCAACTTGCTTGTATGCTGTTATGCCAGAAACACTTGCTTCCCACTGGGACTCTTCAGGTAATGTGAATGGTTATATGCCAAGGTTTTGGGGCCTGTTCCTCATGCCTTTTGTAAGCATAGGGATACTGCTTCTTTTCTGGATAATCCCAAGGATTGACCCTCTTAAGCGAAATATTCAGAGGTTTAGGTCTTATTTTGATTGGTTTGTCATTTTTATTCTTGGCTTTCTGTTTTATGTCTACTTGCTGACTGTTTTCTGGAATCTTGGCTATAGGTTTAATATGACGGTTTTCCTATTGCCTGGTTTGTCTGTCCTTTTCTATTATATTGGAGTGCTTATGTCAAATGCCAAGCGCAACTGGTTTATTGGCATCAGGACTCCTTGGACTCTTAGCAGTGATAGGGTCTGGGAGAAGACTCATAGGCTGGGTAGCTTGTTGTTTAAAATCTCTGCAGTAGCATCCTTGTCTTGTTTGGTTTTCCCGAAATATTGTGTTGTAATATTCCTGGCTGTTGTGCTTGTTGCAGGCCTTGTTCCTGTTGTGTAT
>JBDRIZ010000177.1:0-6194 GCA_043815525.1 Candidatus Woesearchaeota archaeon | reverse complement strand
TAATCTTCACTATGGCAGCATCTCCGTTCTTTATGAAATCTGGCTTTTCCTGGAGCACCTCTCCAGTTGTCGGGTTAAGCTTCTTTTGTATCTCAATCACCTGGCAGGCAACCTGCGCAGTGTGGATGTGGAAAACCGGAGTGTAGCCTACTGTGATGACAGTCGGGTGGTTGAGAACGATCATCTGTGCAGTGAATTCGCTTGCAACTGTTGGAGGCGTGCCTTCATGGCCCAGAACATCACCCCTTGTGACATCCTTCTTGCCAACACCTCGAACGTTAAAGCCGATGTTGTCTCCTGGCTCTGCCTGCTGCATCTGCTCGTGGTGCATCTCTATTGATTTTATCTCACCTTTCACACCCTTGCCTTCCCTGCCAGGAACTATTATCACCTTGTCGCCAATCTTCATCACACCAGTCTCTACTCTGCCAACTGGAACAACTCCTATTCCAGTGATGTTGTAGACATCCTGTAGAGGAAGCCTGAGCGGAAGATTTGTCGGCTTCTCTGGCTCCTTTAGAGTGTCAAGGGTTTCGAAAAGCGACAAGCCAGTGTACCAGGCCATCTTTTCTGACTTCTTTGCCATGTTCTCGCCGTGCAAGGCTGCAAGAGGGACAAAAGGAATGTTCTCTGTCTTGTAACCAACAGTCTTTAACAAAGCAGTGACATCAGCCTTTACCTGCTCGAAAACCTTCTGGTCATAGTTCTTCATATCCATCTTGTTGATTGCTATAATCAGCTGGTCAACGCCTAAAGTCCTTGCAAGAAACACGTGCTCTTTTGTCTGAGCCATGACACCGTCATTTGCTGCCACAACAAGGACTCCTGCATCTGCCTGCGCAGCTCCAGTAATCATATTCTTGATAAAGTCCTTGTGGCCAGGGGCATCGATTATGGTGAAATAGTACTTCGGAGAATCAAACCTCTTATGAGCAAGGTCGATTGTGACTCCCCTCTCTCTTTCCTCCTTTAAGTTGTCCATCACGAAAGCGAACTCAAAGCCAGCCTTCCCAAGCTCAGAAGCCTTCTCCTTGAGCTTCTTCATGGTCTGCTCGTCGATATTCTTAGTATCGTACAACAGCCTTCCCACGCAAGTTGACTTGCCGTGGTCAACGTGGCCGATGAACACGAGATTTATGTGAACCTTATTCTTTGCCATTTTTTACCTCCAAAACATTTCTTTTTTGCGAATTTGAGAGTTTATGGGATACCACGACCCTATATAAAGTTATCGCTGTCCCTGCTCCTGAGTTCATGCACCCAGCTGCGCCTCGGTCAGCCCCTTCCTCTGCACTATCTGCTGGCGTATCTTCGGCTGTATCTCCTCTGGCATCTTCTCAAACAGCTGGTCAATCAGGCTGGAATTGCCCCTGCCACCAGTAGAGGATCTCAAAGCAGAACTCCAGCCAATCATCTCAGCAACAGGCATCTTTGCCTTGATAACCACAAGGATTCCTTCCTGGTTCATCTCAAGAAGCTGGCCTCGCTTGTTTGCAACAATCTTCGAGAGCTCTCCCATGTAGTCGCTTGGAGCCTCTATGTGAAGTATCTGCAAAGGCTCAAAGAGCACAGGCTTTGCAGTCATCATAGCACCCCTGATCCCCTCCCGGATCGCAGGATACATCTGCGCAGGGCCCCTGTGAATAGTGTCCTCATGCAGCTTGCAGTCAGTAAGCTGCACCTTAATCTTCATGCATGGCTCCCTTGCAAGAGGGCCCTGCCTCATAACATCCTCGAACATGTCCATTACCATCTCCATGACTTCTCCTATATGGACTATGCCCCTTGTAGAGTCTACCAACACATTCCCCTTGTAAATCTCCTTTACCTTGGCAGCAGTCTTTGCATCATAGCCAAGCTCGACAAACTTGTCGACTATGGCCTGGTCCTTCTTCTTTATCCGCAACTCAGGGATGTCACCTTTCTTTATGGCATCATAGACATTGTCCTCCAAAGGCTCGACCTTGAAGTACAGCTTGTTATGCTTGTTGGGGCTCTTGCCCTCAATCTCCTGCGACACTTTCTGGATTGCTTCCCTATAGACGACAATGGGTGGAGATGTCTGGACTTCGACGCCTTTTTCCGACTTTATCCTGTTCTCGATAACCTCAAGGTGCAATTCGCCCATTCCGTGCATCAGGTGCTCGCCAGTCTCCTCATTTATCTCAATCTGCACAGTAGGATCTTCCTTTGCGACCATGTGCAACACATCGACAAGCTTTGGAAGGTCGCTGGGCTTTTTGGCCTCTATAGCTTTTGTGATGACAGGCTCAAAGATGTGCGTGAGCTTCTCGAAAGGCTCTGTCTCCTCTGAGGTGACTGTCTCCCCTGCATAAGACTTGACACCTCCAACGCCAATGATGTTTCCGGCAGGGACATCATCAACAATCTCCTTTTTTGCGCCGTTATAGACATAAACCTGCTGGATCTTTGAATGCTGCTTCTGCCTGTTAAGATAGACATCTATGCCCTTTGCCATAGTGCCTGAAAAAAGCCTGCCAGCGCATATCTCGCCAGCCTGAGGGTCAACAACAATCTTGGTAATTACAAAAAAAAGCGGTCCGTTACGGTCGCAAGAGAGCAAGGACTTACCCTCAACTGACTCCAAATCGCCATGCCAGATCTTAGGAACCCTGTATGCCTGGGCTATAACTGGATTTGGCAGGTGATTGATTACCATGTTCAAGATAACCTCATGCAAAGGCGCTTTTTTTGCGAGAGGCTTGTAGTCACCAGACTGGTAAGCCTCGATTATGTCCTTGAAGGTTATTCCCTTCTCCTTCATGTAAGGAACAGACAGAGCCCAGTTATGGAAAGCGCTGCCAAACGCAACACTCCCAGTCTCAACATTCACAAGCCACTTGTCCTTGATATCAGATGGAGCGATCTCACGAATGAAATTGTTGACGCTTGCAATAATGCCAAGAAACCTTTCCTGCATCTTCTCAGGAGTGAGCTGCAATTCCTTTATCAGCCGGTCAACCTTGTTGATGAAAAGCACAGGCCTGACCTTTTCCCTAAGTGCCTGCCTCAAGACAGTCTCTGTCTGGGGCATTATTCCCTCGACTGCACAGGTAAGCACAATTGTACCATCAACAGCCCTCATGGCGCGCGTGACCTCACCGCCAAAATCCACGTGGCCTGGAGTGTCAAGAAGGTTGATTAAGTACTCCTCTTTCTTATACTCATGGACCATCGACACAGCGCCAGTGTCTATGGTGATACCTCTCTCTTTCTCATCCTCATGGAAGTCCATCAGGAGCTGCTTTCCCGCAAGGTCCTCAGACATCATTCCAGCGCCAGCAAGAAGATTATCAGTGAAAGTTGTCTTGCCATGGTCAATGTGCGCTGAAGTGGCGATGTTCCTAATATGCTGCGGACTATTCATGATCCTCTTCACTCGATCAGACATCTTTTCTGCCATAATTGTATCACCTATAACATGATTGTCTCTTGCCATACCCTGCGCAATTCCACAAGCTGCAAGGCAAGCGCAGCCTCCTCGGCAAGATTTGGGGTTGCAGGCAAAAGCTTTGCTATGTCGTCCATCAGCTGCCAGACATAACCTGAGTAGTCAGCGCAGAGCGAGATATTACCTTCCTCGTACAACGCAGGATATACTACTCCTACCACAGGGATGCCTTCCTTTCAAAGGCGAACGGGATTCCAAATGCTGGAAAGAGCCTAATCCTCACACCTGAGCCGAGCTCTTCAGTTTTCTCCCTGCCCAAATTGTCAATGATGAGGCTGTCTGATGACTCTTTGCGGCCTCCAATAAATGAGTAAGTGTCATCATATTCCTTTTCGCCCTTGCGTCGTGCGACAAGCACCTGCCACTTCCCATTACTCCTGCGAAAAACTGCAAGTTTTCCGACGAAAAAATGGAAATATTTTTTGTAAGAGTCCATAACTATAGTCAATGCATTATGTCCCATTCCTTCTTGTGGTAGTCAAAAATCTCTTTTTTCGAAAACCAGAGACTGATCTCGTTTTCTGCCTCAGCCTTTGTACCAGAGGCATGAACGATATTTCTCACAGGCCTTTTCTTTAGGTCAGCGAGCTCGTATGAATCGATAGTGAAGTCTCCCCTTATAGTACCTGGAGCAGCGTTCTTTGCGCTGGCAGTACCGACAATCTTCCTTCCGACCTCAATAGCATGGATGCCTTCCCATACCATCGCGACAACTGGCCCTTCGGTAATGTAGTCCTTGAGCCAAGAGTTTATCCTCGTGCAGATTTGCTTGTCAGACTCATCTATCCTTACGCCCTTTTCTTCCCATGCCTTTCTGGTTGTTGCAGCAGTGTTCTTCACCCACTCCTCTGTCATAGGATAGTGCTTTGCAGCAAGGTCCTGGCTTGGCAAGACCATCTTGATTGCCACAAGCTTCAGGCCGCGCTGCTCAAAACGCTTGATGATCTCCCCAATCAAGCTTCTTTGCACTCCGTCGTGCTTGACTGCAATAAAGGTTTTTTCGAGCAATCGCTGCATTTTAGCCACCCTTCTTGTAGCTCTTTGTCCATTTGGTTTTTCTGGGGACATGCCCAAGCTTCAAAAGGTTCTTCTCGCATTTCATAGAGCAAAAATAAAGCATCTTGCCATCTTTTTTCACAAATATCTTTCCAGTTGCAGGCTTCAATGTTTCAGCACAAAACGAGCATTTCGCCATCTTGTTCACCCGTAGTTGGGGCCGCCTCTGCCTCCTCTTGAAAGCTGGCGCGCCTCGAATTCAGTCTCGCGGAGCATCAATATGTCTCCAATTTGAAGAGGGCCCTTAACGTTTCTCCTGATTATCTTGTTAGCGTCCCTTCCCTCAAGGATTTTGCACCTGACCTGCTGGGCCTCGCCTCGCATGCCTGTCCTTCCGATGATCTCCTCAACCTTTGCAGGGGTTGCTGGCGAAAAAGTGACTGTTGGCCCTTTTCGCTCTTCCTGCGCTGGCTTTTGGCCTTTATGCTGACGCTGCTCAGGCTTTGCATTCTTTTCCGGAACTGCTTGTTCTTCCTTTTTCATTTTGAAGCATCCGTGATTTCCTTGACAAGGGCCTTTGCCTCTCCCTCCTGCACTATAGCGACGCTCGCAGTCCCGATGCCAAGGCCTGCAGCTGAACCCAGCTCCTCCTTGCTATCGACAATCACGCATGGTATCTCTTTTTCCTTGCACAGAAGAGGGATGTGCATCGTGATTTCAGGCGGACTAACGTCCTTTGCAACAGCTACCAATTTGGCTGTTCCTCTTTCAATGACTTTAGTGACCTCGTTTGTTCCTTTCTTGAGCTTTCCAGTGGTCTTTGCGAGCTCTATTGCCTCATAGACCTTCTCGACCAATTCCTTGTCTGCCATTTTAACCTCCTAGGTAACAATTCCAAAAAGAAGTGCTACCTCCTTCCAGCCCGTGGCTGTCATCAATCACAGGTACAAACTCCGAAGTTCTGAGGTGGTTTATAAACGTTTTGGTAAACATGGATAGAACTGTTAAACACACAAATAGGAAATATTGACTACTATATAGTAATAATAAATGGAAAGATTTAAATAGTGGCTGTGGTCAAGTCATCCGAATGATAAATGCAGTTAGGAAACCACATATGGTGGAGAAAACAAAGTATCTCAAAGGAATAGGTGTGCTGCATTACACATGCAATAACCCAGAAATAGAAATATTGAGAAAAGAGGGTATCCGAAGCTTAGACCAAGAGCTTAAGACAACAGGTCTAGACTTGTTTGTAATACCTTTTGAGGTTTACAAAAGATACGGGTACCAGATTACCAAAGACCCAATATATCTGACTATTATAAGCGAGAATTTGCTTAGGACTCTGGAAAGGAGTTCTGAACATCAATGAATGAATGGGCAAGCAAAATTATCTATAATCCTTTAGTACCTCAGTATACAAAAATGTATATTGATATTCAAAATAGTAATATTTATATATTAGTTGTGTTATGAGAATCATGCTTTTACTAAGAATATTTATTGAGGTGAAAAAATGAGCATAGGTTTTGACGAAGCCCTTGTTGGCCAGGCGAACATACAGGTGATAGGCTGCGGCGGAGCAGGCTGCAACATGGTATCCTGGCTGTACAAGAAAGGAGTGCAGGGAGCAAAGATACTGGCATGCAACACAGACAAGCAGCATCTGGAAATCACAAATGCTGACTACAAATTCCTAATAGGAAAAAATGTCACAAGAGGG
>JBDRIZ010000176.1:0-27233 GCA_043815525.1 Candidatus Woesearchaeota archaeon | reverse complement strand
GCAGCGTTGTCACCGTCAATACTGCCAAAATTACCCTGACCTTGTATGAGAGGATACCTCAAAGAAAAGTTCTGGACCATCCTGACAAGAGAGTCATACACAGCAGTATCGCCGTGAGGATGATACTTGCCAAGGCAATCCCCAACAACTCTGGCACTCTTCTTGAACGGCTTGGCATGGACCATGCCCATATCATGCATTGCATAAAGAATCCTTCTATGAACAGGCTTTAGGCCATCACGGGCATCAGGAAGGGCCCTTCCAACAATAACTGACATAGAATAATCCAGGTAGCTCTGCTTCATCTCATCTTCAATTTCCCGTTTGACGATCCGCTCCTTGCCAGGTTCCATAAAAGTGCAGAAACCATGGGCTTTTATAAGCCTTTTGGTGGGATTTTATCGACGGAAAATAAATAAATAAACCCATTGGTGGGCGCTAATTATTTTCAATATTGCAATTAATTAATTCAATTCATATCTGGCTTGCCAGGCTCCCTAGAATTTCTTCAAAATGCAATCAGTAACCTTGAAGGTTTTGCCGCAGTAAACACAACGCTTTCTTTTGCCAGACGAGAATTGCCCTATCTGCTGGTACTTCATGCTGTTCTTGCAGTTTGGGCAGCGAAGAAGAAACATAGTCACCTATCCCTTTTCTCTAACTCCTTTTTGTCCTGCTCTATCTCATCATAAGCCTCGCTCAAAAAGTCCTTTGGCTTGCCAGGTTTCTTTTCATCTTCCTTTGGAGGATGCATTATTGCGTCAGCCTTTTTTTCGATGATCTGCTGAATCATCTTCTCAGGGTCAGTCGACAACTCCTCGTTTGGCGACTCTGTTTCCTCTCTTGGCACCCTGATTGATGCAGAGTCTTTTTGCTCGAAAGGATTGATGTTTTGCTCATCCTTGAAGAAGCCCACCATGCCAGATTTCCTTGCAGTTGCGTTTGTGTCATCTACTCTCTGAGCACCATTTTGCCTGGCTGGTGCTTCGGCTGGCTCCCGCGCTTCTTGTTCATTATCCTCTCTTGCAGAATCAGCAAAATCTTCCGGCAAAAGGCCAGAATCATCTTCTGATATCGAGGATTCAGGCTGCAAGACCTCTGCCTCCAAGTCACTGCCAGGAATTTTTTCTTGTAGGGATTTTTCCTCGGAAGAATCAGCCACTATCTCAAATTCTCTCTCCTCCATTGGAGGCCCATTTTTTTTCTCATCAATAACTTTTTCCTCTGTTGCTCCCTTGGCCTCGTAGACCTCAAGAGTCCTGCCAAGCTCCTTTTCCTTTGCCTCAATTGCCTTCTCTACAGCCTCAAAACCACTGAAAGCGTCACGCACACGCTCAGGAGGAAGGTCAAAGTAATCAAAGAACTTCTGGGCTAGCCGTATCTTCCTTGTCCGGCCATGCTTTTCCCGCGCAATATAACCTGCCTCCTCAAGCTGCGCAAGATGCTCATAGGCTTTGTTTGTTCTGATCTTCACCAGGTCAGACTGAAGTATCGGATGCTTGAAGGCAATGACTGCCAGGGTCTCAATAACACCTTTCGGAAGCTCTGTCTGGGTCACAATCTTTTGCACAAGAGGCAAAAATTTCTCACGCACAGTAAGCTTCCACGAATCACCTTCGCTCATCAGCATAAGACTTCCTTCATTCTCATCATAATGCCGCTTCAACTCCTGCAGAGCCTCCTGCACCTTGTCCTGCGGCGCACGACAGAGCTTTGAGAGCTCCTCAACATTCATCTTCCTACCAGAGGAAAAAAGCACAGACTCAATCTTTGCAGGAAGGTCCTCTGACAGACTAATCACCTCATAAATTTTTCATTCTCAAACCTTAAAAAACCTGATTGCACTAACTGTTCAGCAAGAGGCTTTAGCTCTTCTTCTTTTATGCCTGTCTCATTCGCAAGCTCACCAAGAGTTTTTGGGCTCTTGAGCAGACTGACCAATAGGTTCCTAAAGAGGGCATCTGCGTTATTCTTTAAGACCTCGTGCTCTGCGTTCACCTTCTTTAATGCCATGTCAATCGTATGAAGCCTTGATTGCAGGTCATTGAGGTAACCTGAAAGCTCGCTTGCATTAAGCCGCACAGAAGCAGGCTCGACTATCTCAACGCTTGATGGCATTGCCTCAAAACAAAAGTCAAGCATCCGCGCAATGCCCTTAAAATTGACCTCCAGTTCCACAAAAGTCGCAAATAATTTGTCCTTCTCAACTGGCTCTGCAAAGTCCTCGCTCACAACCTTGAGACTCTTATCTTGTTTTAAGGAATCAACAAAAGAGCGCATGGTGGATTCCACATGCTCCCTTGGGGCTCCAAGCATCTCAATAATAAACCTTGCCAGAACCTGGCCTTCCTCCAGATTTGCCATGGCAAAAAAAGATAGGAGGATTGTATAAAAATGTATCGCTGATGCAAGGAAATGGGAGTTCTTCTGCAAAATAGCTTCGCGAGGAGAAAAACCCACCTAAGTGACAGCCAAAAAGAGAACATAACCCAAAGACGTTACGCAACAATCAAAGAAAATCGACCGCGTCAAATAGGCTGTTGGTATGCTCGGGTCGATTTTTCTTGTTCTCGTTTTCCACTTGAGAGTAAATCGAACCACCAGTGAAACACACTGGTGAAAAATGAGATTTTATGGCAACTTATTTATACTGCGAAGAGTACGTACTGGACTGGTGATACTATGGACAAGCCAAAGCAGGTCAATGTCAACATAAATCCAGGAGATGCATTCTTTTCAGACTCGATTACTGTCGCGGACAACGCAGATAGATTTGTCCTAGACTTCAAGCAGACAAGCCCAAGATTCGACCAGATGCAGCTAGAAGGCTCAGAGCAGCAGACACTGATCGTGATAAAGCACAACACAGTCATAATGACATCGTCCCTTGCAAAGGTATTTTACGAGATGCTCGGAGAAAGGATTAAGCAGCACGAGAAGATGTTTGGCATCATAAAAAAGCCAGCCAAGCAAAAACAGAAGGAATTCAGCGAGAGCGCAACAGTCAAGCCAAGCTACTTCGGATAGATTTCCTCGACATATCCAAACTGCCTGTTCAATTTCTTCATTTCTTTTGCAGCAGCTGCAACATAGTCATCAGTTTTTTCGCGCAGGTAGGAGTAACATACCTCTGAAGAGACTATCCTGTGGATAGAAAGATTGTCACGAGTAAGCGCCCTTATCAATTCAGAAGGCACGTGCATCGGCAGCATTGGCACAAGCAGCGGCACTGCCTTTTTTGAATGCACAAAAAAGCCTCTAATATTCTCCAAATCGCTATGAGTTGCACAGACAAGCGCACCAATACCAGGCGTGTACCAGTCAACTATCTTGTGACACACCCTTATGTACAAAGGTATGTCGTCAGAAACAGCAGTCTGAAAATCAACAGAGCCTGGATTAAATGTCCTGTTGACAACATAGACACCTCTGCCATGTGAGCAGTAGTCAAGAAAAGGCTGGACTGCATCCTTCCCAAGATAAGGCATGACAGTAACTGCATCAGCCTTCCAGCAATCGAAAGCTGACTTTGCATAACCAGCACCTGAGTATTTGGCATCAAGGACCACCAAATACCTGTGCTGCCTGCACAATCCAATAACCCTCTTCAAAGCACGAAATCCTGGAAAACCAAGAGATGAGTATGAAGAGTAGGGCAGGCTCACCATGCCAGGACGAGAGTCAAAACCGTCAAGAATACCAGAAAAAAATTTTGGGATGATAACATCCGGTTTTCCCTCAATAGGGATTTTCTCCATGCACGGATCCAGCGAAACACCAATTATGCTTTGACTTGCCTCTGCTGACTTGTGCAACTTAGTCAAGAAATTCATCCTACCAGCAAGAAACCTCCTTACCCACATTGGTGTGAAGATCACCAATTCCAAAAACCATTTTGCCATTAACTAGTGTTGCAACAGGGCATAAACCACCATTCTCCAGATTTCCATCGACGATTACAATATCTGCGTCGAAACCCGGCTTTATGAACCCCTTATTCAGAAGACCAAACACCCTTGCAGGATTCTCCATGAAAAGCTCGACGCACCGCGCAATTGATACCCTGCCCTTATGTATAGAACCCAGCATAAAAGCAAGGGCGTTAGTGCCATAACCAATATCAATCACACCATCTTGCACCAACTTCCACAGGCGCTCATCATCAGCCAGGGATTCCACAGACAAGGCAGACGAGACTTTTGGCTTCAATGTCTTCTTGAAAAGCTTTTCCTCAGCCAAGGTTGTCTTAAAAACACACAAGCGAGTCTTCAAACCCTTTACAATCGCAATTGCTGCTGCAGCATCAGAAGCATTTACAGATACCCTTCTAAAACAGGAAAACATCCTGCTGAAATCACCAGTTACATTCTCAACATAGAATGAAGGCACATTCCTGACTGCCTTTAAGTCTTCAAAATTCTCCAAAGAGGCCTTCAGATGAAATCCGAAGTTAACATTTTTTTCTGACAACGCATCATTGTTCTGCATCAGGGCTGTTGTGACCCCTCCTGCAGCAAATTTTGTGCCAGAATCAGCAAATGAGTCAATCACTCCAGGAAGAACCAGCTTGTTTGAGGCATCGATATAGTTCTCACAAGTCACTCTGTCAAGCGTCAACTCATGAATCTTGCCATCGCTAATAACAAGATTTGAGTCAATCAACTTTCCATTGACAAAAACCTTGCCATTCTCAATAAATGTGCTCATCTGACAAAGAAACACAACTACGGGTTTTAATAGTTTTTGATGGCAAAGCACGATCAGCAAGCTGACCGTGCCTGCCAGCGATTCACCTTTTTTTTGAGAATGACGCGCGTATGCGCAAAAATGTGGCAGCAAGCGCCCTATATAAATATTCTTGTGGTCCAAATACTATTTCTTGTTAGTCATACTTGAAAATAGAAATCAGTCGAAAAAATACGTCGATATACTTGACATTACCATTGCATAATACTCACAAAAGATTTTAATACGAAAGTCATTAATTGGAAAAAAAAAGAGGTGGTAGTGTTGGGTCTATTCGGGCTGTTTGGAAAGAAACAACCAGCACAACAGAATTTTTCGCAACAGGTTCCAGTTGCACCGGAGCAGACAGGATCAACAGAGCTTCCTGACATACCGCCAATAGAAGACCTGGACCTGCCTCCACCACCAGCATACCCTGAAAGCAAGAGCATTCCGGAACAGGCAAGCAGCCCCCCAAGTGAATTCTTTGCAAGCCAAACACCGTTCGAGCTTGGCAACGAACCTAGCTTTGAGAAGCCAGCTGAACCTGAGGAACCCAAAATCGAGGTCGAGGAATTCAAACCTCCTGAAAGGGCGCCACCCAGAGGATCTCTATTCGTCAGGGTGGAAGACTACAGGACAATGCTTGAGAGCACAGGACGAATCAAAGACAACCTTGGCGAGTCTGCTGACCTTGTTATGAGACTGAACGAACTCAAAAACGAAGAAGACAAGGAATTCGAGAAATGGCGAATGCAACTTGAGGACATACAACGCAAGCTAACTTACATAGATAAGGTAATATTTGAAGCTAGATAGGTGCAAGGAAATGGAGATGAGACGAGAAATGCCGATATTTGTCAAGATTGATGAGTACAAAGAGATTCTTGAAGTGATGGACCTCTTGAAGAACAGAATTGCAGAGACCAAGGTTGTAATGGGCAGGCTGAACGAAGTCAAGAACGCAGAGGACAGCGAGCTTGAGCAGTGGAAAGCACAACTTGACGAAATCGAAAGAAAGGTAACATTCATTGACAAAACGCTATTCGAACCAGAACCCTACTAGGGATGAAGTATTTTTTGTGGGATTGCGAGAACCAATACAGGTCAGAAAAGAGCTATTGGGCTGCGCAAAAGACGTAATTGGCGGCCTGAAAAGATACGAGCGATTCAAGGACTTAAGAAAGGAAAAGGCAGAGGCGGAGATTAACCTGAAAAGGCTGTTCGACGAGATGACTGTGCTGTCAAACAGGCTGCGAAACATGTTACCAAAAACAAAACTTCGCGCAGTAAGCCAGGGCGTGCCAGAAGAAAAAGGAGTACAGATAAAAGAGATTGGGCCTCGACAGAGGAGCGGAAGCGTTCTTGACAAGCTGGAGCAGGAGCTGGCGCAGCTGGAAAGCAAGCTCACAAGGATAAAATAACAAAAAAAAACTATCCAAAAAATAACTATGTTCTGATGAGCAAGTAAAGCCCTGGAAGCCAGATTCTATAAGATTTAAAAACAGGCAGCAATTCTTATTACTCCAGCTATACCTTCGGGCAAAATTATTGGCCTGAAAATAACCTTGCGGCACGGACATTATCCGTGAGTCCGCACCTCGTGCGGGGATGCCGGAGTGGCCAAATAACTTGAATGTTAGGCCTGACGGGATAGGTTCTGGCTAGGCACCAGAAATCCAAACTCAAGAAAGTTGAGTGATGAGGTCTAAACAACCGATGAAATACTCGCGTTTGAGCCATCTATTGGCTTAGTGCCTACGTGGGTTCGAGTCCTACTCCCCGCATTTCAAATTAAGCAAGTCCAGTAAATCGGAGTCGCAAAATGGAAACAACAGATAATGATCTGATTGAAAAGGCAAGACAAGCAGCTAAATTGCATAAGGCATCAGAAGATGTGAGGATTGGAGATGTTGGTTGTGCATTGATTACTGACAAAAACCATGTCTATGTTGGTGCAAGTATTCATGCCTGCTGTGGGATAGGATTCTGCGCTGAACACAGCGCCATCGCCAGCATGGTGACCAATCATGAATACAATATCATAAGGATTGTGGCTGTAACAAACGATGGGACAATCCTGCCACCATGCGGAAGATGCAGAGAACTAATGTACCAAATCAACGCAAAAAACTTGGACGCAGACATAATCATCGAAAAAAATAGACTACTTAAACTGAGGGATTTGCTTCCAGAGATTTGGCAGAGGAAATCTTGCTAAAAATGTCAGGATATCCAAAGGATAGTCCTGATCATCCCACTACCCATATCACCCACAATCATGAGAATAGAAAAGAAGACATCCAGACAATACTTCCAGAAGATTCTTGATGGAGACAAAACCTTTGAATTGAGATTAGCAGACTGGGAATGCCAGCCAGGGGATGTTTTGGTGCTCAGAGAGTGGGACAATGATGTCCAGCACTACACAGGAAGGGTTCTGGAGAAAAAAATCTCCTACGTTTTAAAAACAAAGGATACAGACTTTTTTAGTCAAAAAGAAGATATAGAAAAATTTGGTTTCCAAGTTATTTGCTGGAAATAATCTTTTTTATGTTTTGAAGTTTCAAACCTTTGGTCGTATCAACAATCTCAACCTTGTGGCCGAACTCGACTGCCTCGTTGTGACAGATATCAAATATTTCTGCATCAAGATTCTCCCGAACCTTTTCAGGATTGCCCTTATACCTTTTGTCAAGACGCTTTTTCAAGACCAACAAATCACATTTTGTGACAATGCACAGGCCCACAATGTCAGAAGGAAGGCAGTGGGCAAGGTGGGAGTCTATCACAAGTTTTTGCTTTTTTCCCTTTATCAACAAGAGAAGTGCCTTGACAAATTTGTCAGAATCCACAATCTCGCATCCGCGCTTCAGGTCGTAACCGCAAGAAATTGACTTGATAAGCGGGGCAACATCGATTCGCTTGAAGCCAAGGTTTCGTGCAATGAACCTGGCAAGAGATGTTTTTCCAGTACCTGGTGTTCCAGTGATGACAACAATCATTTGCTCTTCTTCAGCCTGACAGGAGCAAGCATCTTCGCATACCTACGCAAAAAGTGCCTCTTCATCAGTTTCTGCACAACCATAATTAAAACAAAGAATGCAAGCGCGTACAGCAGCAGTATTAGCAGTTCTCTATACATGGTCGAGATAGAGTAATGGAAGATAACAGACTTTCGCAGCAAATTCTCTGATATAACAAAAGGGTTGAAAGCTGCGACATCCATAACATACCGGGGCATGCTCTCGATAGGCAGGATAACATTTGACAAAAAAAGAAAGACGCTGCCGACAGATATTGAAGCAAGTGTTGAGGTCTCCTCGGAGTTGAACAAGTAGCCAATGGCCATCCCTGCGAGTACGAAGAAAGTGCTAACAACCAAGAGTATTGGTATTGCTGTCGGAATGGCGTGAAGAAGCTGCGACTTGAAAAAAAACAGGGCAACGACCAATATGACTATCAGCTGAAGCAGTATCAGAAGCATGCCAGTAAAGTAAGTTGCCAAAACAAAGACAATATCCCTGGTAGGGGTGATAAAGTTTCTAAAATACGCGCGAGAACTCTTTTCCATGACCACAAGAGTTGACGAAAGCAGCAGGCTAATGAACATAACAACCAATATTATCAGGCTTGGGAAAATGTAGTTGAGATGAGTCCCCCCTGAAGTAACCGGGCGAATGGTCGTCTTCACAGGGCTTACTATTCCCTCTGCATCACTTACCTGAACACTCTGCAGATTGTTGATTATCTTGTTGAAAGAACTCTGCAGCGCAAGTATATTGTCAATGTTTGATGCAAGAGTCTTTTGAAGCTCTTCAAGCTTGGTAATGGTCTGCTTGCTCACTGAACCAGCAGCATCAATGCGCTGCTTAAGGCTCCTAATGTTATGGTCCATGTCATCAGCCATGGATTTTAGGTCTGCAGACTGGTTTGTGATCTTCTTATTTATGTTCTCCAACTTGAGTTTAGTCTGGTCAAGCAGCTCTATCATCCTATCCTTGTCAGCCGAGCTGGTGTTCAATTTTGTCAAATCAGACCTCAAGGAGGTTATCAAGTCCATCGAGTGCTGCGAGCTGTAATACGCCAACTCGCCAACAAGGTAAGTCCTGTTCACTACCAGCCTTATCGGAAACGAAGCCAGGTTCATGTCCAAGTCCAGCCTTGACAGCTCAGTCTTTACCTGCAATTCATCTGACTTGACCTTGTTTGTGCCTTCTGCAAGCTTGACTGCAAGAGCCTTGTCTGCAACAATTTCCTTCTGGGTATCATCAATCTTGCGAAGCAGGACATTTGTCAAGTCCATACTGATTTCTGAAGACTTTGATTCTATCTCACCAGACAGGGTGTCAAGAATCATCCAGACAAGGTTGACCTTTGAATAATCGATCTCAAAAATAATCTGGTTGTGCGCGTCATCGCTGAAAGCAAATTCAGGGGCAAAGATCATGCAGGTATGAACTCTGCCTTGTTTTATTGCATCAACGCAGTCTCCTTCCGAATCAAACCTTGTGACAGAAAACTGCTTTGCACCAAGATGGCCTAATATGGATTCAGATGACTGGCTGTACTTTTCCGAAAATGCGCCAATCTTGACACTGTAAGCGCTTGAGTTGTCAAAGGCAATGCCCACGAGAAAAATCACGAGCAGCGGGCCGAAAATCACTATAAGGGCTGAACCCTTTGAGCGCACAAGCAATTTAATGTTCTTTTTTATTATTTTGAAGATTGTCTTCAAGCAGTACACCCCTTATTTTTTCACAAGGTTCTCGAAAACCTCTGCCAGACTAGGCCTGTTTACAGACACATCTACAAGCCTGTCACGATGCCTTTCAACCAAATGCAACAAGTGGTGAAGCACCTTTTCAGACTCACTTGAGTATATCACAAGCTTCCTGCCAGACATAGCCATGCTCTTTATATGCACTCGTTCCCTGGCAAGATCCTTCATAATCCTCTCATAGCTATTGCAGGCAAGCTCCAAAGAGATCTCATCATTCTTAGTAAGCTTTGACGTGAGCTCCAAAGGAGTGCCTATATCCACAATTGTCCTGTTATGCAGTATTGCAACCCTGGTGCATAACTCCTCCATCTCGTTTAGGAAGTGCGATGACAGGATCACTGTGGTGCCCTGCTGATTTATCTTCCGGATGAGGTTCCACATCTCCCTTCGCAGGAACTGATCCAGGTCAGCGGTGGGCTCGTCCAGAATCAAGATTTTCGGATCATGAATAAGAGAGCACGCGATACCAAGCCGCCTTTGCATGCCGCCAGAAAGATTCTCAGCCAGAGTCTTCCTGGAATCTGAAAGCTCCATCAACTCCAAAAGCAAATTGACGTTTGTCTTTCTCACCACGCTTGGCAGACTATACAAAGAGCCGAAATGGTCAAGGTTTTCCTCAGCAGTAAGCTTTGTGTAGAAGCTTGGCTCTTGAGTGGCAAATCCAAAAAGCCTCTTCACCTCGTTTGGCTTGTTTGCGACTGAAACAAACTCCCGGGAATGGGAGTGTTTGAACAGAACCTCGCCTTCCTCTGGATTTGTGAATCCGATCAGAGAGTTCAACAGAGTCGTCTTGCCAGACCCGCTCAGGCCGATTATGCCAAAAATCTCGCCTTCATGGATTTCAAAGGAAATACTGTCAAGAATATGGTGGTCACCAAAACGTTTTGAAAGAGAAGAGCACTTGATAATTGTTGAGTCATGGTCAACAGTAGCTGCTCCATACACCAGGCTGTCAATTATGGCCCTGGGCCATCCGGCGTTGATAAGACACTTGTGAATCCTCGTATCAGAATCACCCCTTGAACGAGCCTGTTCCATATATTCGTTTATCTTGTTTTTGTCCTCGGCAGTGATGTTAGATAGCTCGTGGTGGACTGAGTGCTTCATTGATTCACTTGACACGAGTTGCTTATATAAAGTTAACGATTTTCCATTTCACAAATTATTTATATACAAAAACCATGACAAAAACCATCGACGAAATCCAAATCAGCACCTGCAAACGACTTGAGGTAGTGGATATTACAGAAATGGTCGAGCAGATAGTGAAGAAATCCGCAATCCAAGAAGGGTCTTGCCTGGTATATACTGGCCACGCAACAGGAGCAATCATTATAAGCGAGAATTATGACCCAAATATTGGGGAAGATATCCAGAACTGCCTGCAGGCCCTGATACCCGCAGGAAAATGGCTGCACGACAGGATTGACAACAATGGTGATAGCCACATCAAGGCATCAATCATTGGCCCTGGCAAGACAATACCATTGAGCAATGGCAGGCTGTGCCTTGGACAGTGGCAAAACATCTGCTTTTGCGAGTTTGATGGGCCAAGAAAGAGAAACATCCATGTAAAGGTGATGCGCTATGCAGTGTGACATCTGCGGGATAAAGCCTGCCACAGCAAAATCAATTATAGAGGGCACTGAGATGCAAACATGCAGCGAGTGCGGACAATTCGGAAAGGTAGTAAAAAGCCTAGAAAAACCTCAGGCCAAGGTTATGAAACCGAAAATAAGGCAACAAGTCGAAGAGCCCATGCAGGTAGTAGTTGACGATTTCTCACAGACAATAAAAAAATCACGCGAAAAATTGGGCTTAAGCCAAGAGGACTTTGCCAAGAAGATAAATGAGAAAGTCTCGCTTGTGCACAACCTGGAGTCAGGCAGATACAAACCAAGCATAGAATTGGCCAAAAAAATAGAACATTTCCTAAAGGTAAGACTTATTGAGGATTATGAGGAGAGGGAACACGCGCAGAAGGGAAGAAGTGAAGACCTTACCATCGGAGATGTAATAGAGTTCAAGAAGACCTGAAGACAAGATACCTGCAATCAGCCTCTGTTTCATTGTAGACAAGTTCATAATGATCATGCAATAGCTGGAGAATATCGCGCAATCCTTTCTTGCAAACAATGTCGTTTGGATGACAAATGATTCCGCCACCACAGGTATCGAGAAAGACATGGCTGATCCTATCCTCACCAAAATAGAGATACTGGTAAAAGTTTATAACATGGTATTCACTGAAAACAGGGTAATAAAGAGGAAAAAGCCTTTCATCAGAATAGACTGAGATTGCAGGATTGCTTACCCACACCTCACCTGATATGTTCTCGCCAAGAAAATGGTAATAACCTTCCCTAACATAAGATGCTGAAACAGGCTCGTGGTCTTGGTAGTATAGGATAGCTCTTGGCATCGAGAGAGCAATAATGGTAAACAAAAAAAGGTACAAGACCCATTTAGGCAGCTTACTAAGCTGTGCTGAAATAAAGCACGCAACAAGCATTGCAGCAAACGGAAGAAAAGTCAGCATGTACCTGTAATCCTTACAGTGAAGGATAAGGAAGTAAAAAAACGGAAAAAGAAAGCACGATGCGACAATCAGGCGCTTTGGCCTGTACTTGTCAACGAGGAATACAAGGGAAAAGGGAATTACTAAATAAAGAGGGTTTTCCTGCCAAAAAAGTTGAAAGTAATGGTACCAAGGCTTATACCATAGAACATTGCAACCCACAACATCTAAGATAACCTTGTGGGCATGGACAAAAGGGAAAAGAGCAGACCTGTAAGCAATAAGATTTGCCGCAAGGAAGGGGGAAAGACCTGCAAAAAATCCCAAAAATAGGATTGTCGAACTTCGAAACGAAGAAAGCCAAGTTCTCACATCAAAAACAACCAGCAGTGCCGGAGCAAAAATAAGCATCGTAAATTTTGTAAGCACGGCAACTGCAAGAAAGACTCCTGAAAGAAACACTTTACCGCGGACCAAGAGGTAGACAGAGAGCATAATGAAAAAAAGAGCAGGTATCTCTGTGTACAGATGAAAGACAGAATAGAGGAAAATTGAGCTCGCAGAAAAAATTGCAGCTGCAAAAACACCGGTAGTCCTGTCGAACACTATCGCAGATACCTTGTAAGTTAGGTATAGCACCCCAGCACTCAGCACTATCTGAAGAACTTTTCCATAGAGCAAAACATCCAAATTTGCTGCCCACGCGAAGCCAAGCATGATGGGCCATACAACAGGCCTTATTGGCTCCCAAAAACCTGAATGTCCCAGTGAAAAAAGGTACTTTGCCATGGCCACATAAACAGCAGAATCCCACCACAACTCATGAAAGTCAAAAAGAAAATATGCCCTGACTGCCAATGCAATGGCAATAATACAGGCAACCGCTATTGTTGCTTCCTTTTTTTGCATCATACGAAGAGGGGGTTGATATCATCAAAAGACGTCTGGACTGGAAATTCAAAAAACAGCCTGTAACCATAAGGGTAAGGGGATGAATGGAAGAGTATCAGCCTGTTATTTTCATTTTTACCCAGCCATGAAGACGCAGCCTTGTAATCCTCCTTACTAAACACCCTGAGAGCGACAACAGAGGAATTGGCTGACTCTGCGAAATTGAAAAGACTTTGCGTCTGGTTTGTGGATGATATGTTGTAAAACACTACGTTGATGCCAGTCATATCATGCAATTTGGCAAAATACCTTGCGGGAGTGTCATAGTACTGCTGAACAACAGAATAGTTGGCAACACCTTGTGCCACAACAATTTCATCAACATCGATCTCAACAACCTGGGCGCCTATGACAAACCCTTTTTCAGTCTTGCGGATTGGGGGGCTACCAACAATACTCAGATCTTGACCAATAAGGTCAGGCAGGAACCTGTCAGTGAAACATACCACTTTGACATTTTTGGTAGCCAAATATTTTGCAGCATCCACCTTGCCAGGATAGTCACAACAACCAACCACAACAGTTGCATTGTAGCGCAAGGCCTGCTCAACCTGCATGTTAACGCCATGCGTGTCAACAACCATCAACAAGTCTTCTCTTAGAAATCTGTTGGTGGGATAGAGTGCCTTGTCCATAGGCACAGAGAACCGAAAAATACCATTCTCGTCAGGAGCATACCATGTCCCGTTCATTTCTGCAATCAAGGTACCCACAGCTATCTTCCTTCTTATGCCAACAAGCTCATTTAACCTTCCTCCTTCATGCCAGCCAAGTGTAGTCAATTCATCTGCGGGATAATAAAGTCTTTCCGAAAAAACAGTCAAGAGATTACTGGAGAAAGGAGAGTCGTTTAACTGAAACCCATACCAATCCCTTGTAACCCTATCAGACTGAGCAAGGAGCAGGTCAGAATTTGTAACTGCAATTCCGGTTTTCCCAATCACTATTTTTTCTGCATTATATCTGTCCTTGCTGTCAATAGACACAAACGGGTCAAAGCGAATCTCTGGGGACAAACCCAAGGCAAGCCTCAAGTCCAACCTAGAGCGAAAATCATTATTGATTTGGCGCCAGATTCTTGCAGCTTTCCAGTAATAATATGGCCTAAATGCGCCACAGCCAAGCGACGCAATAGTCTCGTAAATAATCGCCTTCTCTTCAGGATTGGTCGTATTGAAACGCTTGAAAAGTGCAACTGAGCCACATACAAGAGACTTGTTTTTAGTCAGCCTGCCAGCCGCAAGAAGGGAGTCAGCCTTTGCCTGAGGCACGACAAAATTCTCATCCAACAAGTACAAAGAAGCATTTGCGTAAAAAGGATGAAGACCATTCCAAAAAGAAAAGTCTGGGGCATAGTCATCCCGAAACGAACTGCACGAACAACAAAAAGAGGACAAAACTGTAAGAACCAGAAATATCAGAAGCCCGAATACTCTAGGCAAAGGCCACGCACTCTTCATGAGGCTCATTATACAAAGAGCATATCGCCCTCAGAACCTGCTCCCTTGTTGTCAGGCCGGAATAAACTTTTTCATCAATGACAATCGTTGGATACCTCTTCACTTGGTATACATTCTTCAGGATGTTTATCATTGGCTCCTCCTGGTAGTTAGCATCCAAAGAAAAAATCAGTAACCTATCCTGGAATTTTTTCTTTAGATAAGTTAGAACCATCTCCTGGCTGTGACAATTAGGACACTCATCCTCAGTTGAGTAGAAGTAGAGAATAGTCGCAAGGTCGCGGTCGCAGGTCTCCTTTGTACTCTTGGCGAGAAGCCAGTACCTCAACTGGGCAATAGTGTACTCCCGTTTAAGCAAGCTGAAAGTCGCTTCACTAAACTTTTCATTCTTGATGTATTCCTCAAGCCTGAGCCTAGTCTTCTCTAGAGTCTCAATGTTACTCTTGAAAGTCTCTTCAACAGCAGGACACGACTTCTGCTCCTCAAACAGCCCAACATACATGTACTGGGTCTGAAGACTCTCATAGTTCAGCCTCTGAATCAGCGATTGGTCCTGCACGTACCTTATACGCTCGTTGCTTATTGCGTTACCTAGAAGAATACCGATGGTAAAAAAACAAAGGGTCAGCAGTAAAGCAACAAGATACCTTGTCTTCCTCAGTTTTGCTCTCACCATTTTTGAATTTTTCCACGCAAGAAGTCAAAGAGGATGCCAATCCAGACAATAGACACAAGCAGTGAATACATCAAGAGATAGGCCGGAACTGTGAGTTTGCCGTGCTTGATCCAGCTCTCCCCACTGTGAGAGTGAGCAAGCCAGATGAATATGAGTCCTACCATAAAAATTGAAAGGGCAAAAAAAATATTTGAATAATTCAAATCAAGCAAATGAAAGTTTATTGTGATATCCTTCAGAAGAGTCATGATATCAAAACGAATATAATACAGGTCACAGATGCGTCTTGCCCAGGGAAGAAGGAAGTTGTATCCAGAGATAACAATCAAAGCAATTACCAGGAATCCAGCAGTTAATACCCTGGGTGCCTGCAGCATACCAAAATCCCCATATTTCTTATTGAAGACAAGACCCCTGTATTTTAGCATATTCAGGATACTACCCTTGTACCAGCGATTCCTCTGCCTGTAAAATTCCTTAAGGGTTGTAGGTGAACTTGTGTAAACTTGAGTGTCAAAAGTCTGTACGAGCCTGTAATCATACTTCTGCAGCCTCAGCGAAATCTCCAAATCTTCAGTAAGATTATTCTCATCAAAACCACCTATCTTCTGAAGGATGTCCTTACGATAAACACTAAACGGCCCTGGAGCAACATGTATGCAGTCAACGAGTCCCATCAGCTTCTTATAAAAGAAGTTTATCATATACTCACACCACTGAATCTTCTGTAGAAGAGTCCTGGCCTCATCAAGCTTCATCAGGGGCAGGACTGTCGCAACCCTGTCATTGGTGAAGTGAGGCAATAATCTCTGCAGGGCATCTTTTCTAGGATAGGAATCTGCATCCAGGACAACAAAATACTCTCCTTTTGCAGCCACCAATCCCGCGTTAAGCGCAGCACCTTTTCCCTTGTTCTTCTGAGTTACCAAATGCAGATTACTGTATTTTCCTCGCAACTGCTCCACAACCTGAGCTGTCCTGTCTATTGAACCATCATCTACAACAATAACCTCAAGCCTGGACCTTGGATAATCCAGACCAAGAGTCTTTTCGACTGTGTTCCTGATAGATGCCTCTTCGTTATATGCAGGAATGCAAACTGACACAAAGGGGCGCTTACGAAGTCTAGTCCTTCTTGAATATTTCTCGCTATCTTCTTCCAGAAAAACAAGCAGCCAGAATATCAAGAAATAAGAAGAGACGAGAAAAGCCATCCAAATAATTATCTCAGTGAAGCGTATCATGTGTAGGAAAGCACAGTCCAAACCTCGACACCCTCTTTTTGATAAACCATCTTGAATGTATCATTATTCCTGAAAAGGAACAGGAGCCCATCCTCATCGCTGCTCCAGACCAAGCCGTTCCTCATGCGCCTGTCTATCAGGATATGCGTGATGTTATATGCCTTAAAAAGTTTTGTGGTTTTCTCGAGATTCCTTGAGTAGAACATGATTTGAGAGTCATTGAATACCTTGGAATCATCAGATCTTTCCACCAGGACCTTCTTTTTTCCAATCGCCTGCACAAAAGAGGACAAGCCAGTGTGCGTCAGCACGACTCCAGAGTGCTGTGATGACAGCCAGACACAAGATTCGTGCACAGACTGATCTGGCAAGGCAGCCGTGAGATAGGAGACTGATATCGCTGAGCTGAACAGAAGGCCGCAGGCCAAGATCAAGAGCGAGAGGAAACGAATCTGTTTCAACTGCCACCGCATGCTCCACAAGCCAAAATACCCCACACCCCCAAAGAAAGCAAGGACAAAAATGAGGTATACCAGCAATGTGCTCTCAACTATCGCCAAAGCAAGCATAGACAGGAGCCCAAATAGTACTGGTGTCCTGTGATCTAACCTTGGCCAGAGAAAGACAGCACCGACAAATGCCAAAACAATGTTGAATATGCCAATGCCAAAATAGCTGCCGAGCTCAGAAAAATACTCGTTGACCATTGGTGTATCCATGTGTACTGGATACATGAACAGGGACAAAAAAAAGGTCAACAATACGCAGAAAAATGCAAATGCAATTATGGCCCTGCGCTCAAGCATGAAAAGCGCAAGAAGCAGGACAAGAGCTGCCAAGCCTGCAAAAGCGCCAAAAAATGGGACTGCCAGCAGCACTGGCAGGCCAAGAAAAGAAATCTTTTTCTTGAGTCTGACAAGCGATAGCCCCAATATTGTCAGGAAAAAAGCCACAGCAGTAGGGCTGCCTATAGAGAAGGTGGAAATAAAGGGCGGAGAAGCCACAAGAAGAAGCAGACAGGCAACTCGCTCCTTCAAGGACAAGCCGTAAATTCTCAACAAGTTGCCAAACAACAGCACTGATGCAACGCCAAGAAATATTGGCAACACAACCAGCAGAATATTTACTTCAAATATCCTTGAAAGCCCTGCAAGAAGGGCGGCAAACGCCTCAGATGTACCGGTTGCTGAGACAGACAACAAGTCGTATCTCACTGCACCATACTCACCCACAAGCTCTGCGGCGCGCATGTAGTAATATGGGTCGCCAGTAAACAGTAGCGGGCTGCCATCAACAGCCCTAAGGGCTGTTGGTGCGCCAAGGACTATCACTGCAACAAGAACAGCGCAAAAGTTCAGTATTGCCTCTAAAGTAGCTTTTCGAGCTTGCATTTTACCTTGTATACCTGATAATCCTTGTCTTCGTAAATAAGCTGAAAACAGTTAGCGTCATCCGCAAATGAAAGACTTGCGCGAGTGTACCTAATTTTAGCATACGTGCTGAACACGATGTAATGAACATCATACTTGTTAAGCAACCCAACAACCTCAACCTCTGACTCTGAAGTAAAAATCCTCTCAAGGTCTGCCAGACGCCTGGCCACATCAGGGGCAAGCAAAAAGTTTGTATCCATCACGTTTGGCCTCTCGGCCACTGCAGCGACTAGATTGCCTTCCCTTAGAGTGGAGGCTACAGTCTCACCTTTAATTGTGTGGTCCCTCAAATATTGCATCGCTGAAATATCCTTCTCCTCAAATCCCATACGGATCTCGCGGTCAGAATAGAAAATTGTTGGAACAAGCGATGTCACAATGAACAAAAGGATAAGCGCTGCAAAAGCAGCCCAAGACGGCACACGCGTCTTCTTAACATAGGCAAAAAATGACTTCATAAACTGACTGAAAAGAAGCAAAAGCATAACGCCAAGAATCATCAAGCCCAAGCCAAAGGGAATGAACTTTAGCCACAGCAACGCAAGTGCTGCAAAGGCAAATCCTACAAGCAAAAGCATTTCCCTGTTCTTGTAATAAAACAGGTATCTGTAGACAATGTAGAGGCCAGCCATTAATGGGACCAGCCCGATTTGATTCAGCGCGCCTGAAATGGTTACCTCGCGGAAATAGTTTGACAGTATCTCTCTTGGGACATTCTGCCACACAACAGCAACACCATAGGAAAGAAACAATTTCTTGAAAAGAACAGAGTACAGCCAAAGCACAAACGAAAAACAGAACAGTGTCACCTCAAGCTCTGATCTGGCGTTCTTTAGCCCTTCAAGCTTAACAAGCAACAGGTACAACAGCAGACCAAGACAAAAAACAAAAGCAATAGTGTGCGTAAAGGCAAGAATGAAAAAAAAGAACAAGAAAGGGAGGGCGCTCTTCTTTGAAGATACCTCCATAAAAAAATAGAGGCATAAAAACAGGAGTGGGACAGCGAAAGCATAGACAGAGGCATGGTTCACAGTACGGCTGACAAACACAGGCAATATAGCAGAGACCGCGCCAGTGAACAAGGCAAGAGGATTATTTTTCGTAAGCCTGGCAACAACTAGATACACCACAAAGACAAGGCAGCTTGCGAAAACATTTGGGACAATTTTTAGGACAAAGCCAATCGGCAAAAAAAGGCCAAAAAATGCAAGGAGGTAGTAATATACAGGCAGAACAACATGCCACCTGCCCCCATAACTCAACTCGTCATAGTAGATCGGGAAGCCAGTCTCCAAAATGTGAGACACCTGGCGCTCCACATAGTAAGCTCCGTCGCTGCTAAAATATGGGGTCTGCAACGCGAAAAACAGCCTCATGGCTAGACACAACAAGAATATCACAAGAAGCCAGCGTCGGCTCATAGGGCACCTAGGTGAAGCGCACTATAAAAAGATTAGCAAATAAATAGGCCAGCAGATTTAAAGTCACCAAGCAGACTGGGACGCTAAAGCAATTGATTGCATGGAGTCGGGAGACAATAGCACTAAATACCAAGGGGTCAACCACACTGGCCTGCAAGGCTGCTGTTCTTCACTGCAAAATCAAAAAAGAAAGGCATTCCAGAACTGTTGCTGACAAACCTCACAAGAGTTGAGTTTAGAAACAAAATACTTGACACTGAGCTGTAATCCTCGCAGTGGAGCGAAACATTATAGAACTCTTCGGTTACAAGCTGGCTGCACAAGGCTGAGGCATTCTGATAAATCGCGCCAAGAGGGACATCAAGATTTACAAAAAAATCAGACCACATCGAGCTTGAAGCACCCTTCCTGACAAGCACAGGAAAAGTCAACTGAAAAATGGTGTTAGCAGAACCTGGAAAAATTGAGACATTCACATTAGCATAACTATAGTTGACATGAGCAAGGTCAAAGTCAAAGCCTATTGCCTGCCAGTCAATATAAGGGATGGATAAATAGTAGTTGCGCTCCGAGAGTTCAGCAAGATCAAGGCATTTTACAATCTCAACAGCAACATACCTTCTCAGCAGTTCTGTTATATCACCCAACTGAGGCGCAAAATAAGTATCCCCTGAGACAAACAGCGGAAGCATAGTGCCGTTATAGCTTGAGTAGTTATCGCAACCAAGATCGCCATAAGTAGTGTTGCCAGCAGGGCTAAAATACCCCCCATGCCTGCCTGAAATAACGAGTGAGTCATAACTAACTTGCCGCAGGCATGATTCAAAATAATTCCTGACAAGTTTAAGATCCAAGGGGGCAGACACTGATTTGTACGTGGTGAGTTCTGAACGGTTCTCACGCAGCGTGCTATTTACAAATATCACTGCTGTTAGCGCAAGAATAACAAAAATTACCACTATCATGACAAGAGTTATCTGTGAACGCTTCACAGTCATGACCTTATTGTATGAATATATATTTCTTTTGAATAAGTGCGTGTAAAATTGCCTATTGATTTGTCACTTTTAAAAAAAAAGCAACGCATAAGCATCCAACTGTTTTTCAATAACCTTATTATAGCAGGCCACAAATCAAATCTTCAATGGCCATCAGCACAGGATTTGGGGAGCTTGATGCATTGCTTGCAGGAGGATACGAAACAGACATTGTCACCACAATATACGGGCCTGCTGGCTCAGGCAAGACTACCCTTTGCATCCTGGCAGCAGCCAATACAGGAAGAACAAAGAAAGTCATCTATATAGATACTGAGAACAATTTCTCAATAGAAAGGCTTAAGCAGATAGCGCCAGACTACGAAAAATTTTTCGAAAACATACTTTTGCTGAAACCAGGGTCATTCAGTGAGCAGAAAAGCATATTCAAACAACTCTGCGAGAATTATGACGAAAGGGTGGGACTGATAATAATCGACACAATAGTCATGCTGTACAGGGTCGAGCGCTGCAGAGCCAACTCATACGAGCTCAGCACAGAACTCGGATTACAGGTCACCTGCCTTGGAGGCCTGGCCAGAAAAAAGAATGTCCCGGTGATAATGACAAGCCAAGTTTACACAAACCTGCAAAATGAAACAAAGATGGTTGGAGGAGACCTGATTGGATATGCAAGCAAATGCGTAATCGAGCTCCAGAATTTCAACAACCTGCATAGGCTCATTCTCAAAAAGCACAGATCAGTAGCCTCAAACACTATGGACTACAAAATAAGTTCGCAGGGTTTTACTCCTCGCTGAAATCCTCAAGCTTTGCAGAAAACTCCTCAGCTTTCAAACCCCTGATCGTGAGAACCTCTCGTGCAAGAATGTAGAATAGAAGGCCAAGACTCTTCTTACCCTTGTTATTGCATGGAACCACAAGGTCAATCTTATTTGACTGATTGTTGGTGTCGCAGAGGGCAATTATTGGAATGCCTATTTGTATCGCGTCGTCAACCGCATTTCTGTCAGGCCACGCGTCAGTAACAAGTATTATTTTTGGCTCCATAAACTCCTTTAGGTTTGGATTTGTCAGTATACCTGGAGGATACCTCCCAGCAAGAACCCTAACTCCGGTAACCTGGCCAAACATCTTGGCAGCCTTCCACCCATTCTCCCTTCTGCTCACAACCAGGATGTCTCGGGGCTCGTAGTTTGAGAGGAGATTTGCAGCGAGCTTGATACGCTCGTCAATTTTCTGCAAATTAAGAACAGACAGGCCATCTGAGCGAGTCTTATAAATAAACTGCTCCATGTATTTTGTCCTGAACTTTGTCCCAATATGTATTCCTGACTTCAGGTAAATGTCTTGAGGCACCAACAGTTGTTCTTCAGCCATAATATTTTCCGAGCCAGAAGGGTGAACTGCCTTTTTGTCACCTCAGCAGCTTCGGTAATGTCTCGCAAGAATCTATGCTGCTTTAAAAAGTTAACTGTTCAAATGCTGTAAAGACTGAAAGTCAGGGTGTTTTCTGACGGATCATGTGCCTCCCAAGGTATGCCGTCAGGGTGGCTGTTATCATAGTACCTCACCTCTGATGGATCGCTTACAAGATTCTCCAAATATGTTATTGTGAGAAAAACAGGCCTTGAGAAAGTGGTGCCTGAAGGCCCAAAGGAATAGCTCTCGCTTACCAAATGCTCGCTTGACATCAAAGGTTCTCTGGGAACAATCTCCACCCATATCTCATCAACCTGGTCGCCAGTCTCAGATGTCGCAACAGTGCCTGCAGGCACAAGGAACCCCACCAGACCATCTGAAGAGACAAGCTCAGTATCCTGATTGCTGTCAATTACTTCAGCAGTCCTGAAGGAATGCATGAGAATGGCGGCGTTCTGTGAACCCTGCATAGAAACATCGAGCTTGCCGCTTATTACAGGCAGGCATTCAAACACTGCATCGTTACTTATCCTGAATTTCTCAACAGCAAGCGGCTCGATAGAAGTTCCAGAGACAAGAAACACATTTGCTGGATTAAGCTCAGCAACAGAATCCAGGATTTGAGGGTATTGCCTAATCTTTACGCTGCCAATACCTTCAGGGTCTCCAGCAGTGTCGACGAAACATACTTGCCGAATTTCTGGTGGAAGACTATATGAATACTTTCTAACAGAGGCATGCTTAACAGCAATTGTCTTTACGTCACCGTCAAATCTTGACTTGAACTCAGTAATCTGGGTCTTTGCACTTGTGCTATTAATGTTTGCAACAGAATGCACTCCCAAAAAGATAACCACAAGAACAATAAGCGTAAGGATTATGTATCCGAATGCATGGGACTCTAGCTGACCTCTTTTTTGCACCAGCAAAGAACATCCAAGTATGTTTAAATAACTTTCGATGACTTGAATTCAGCGAGTCTCTCGTATATTGGGCCACTACTGGTTAGGCTGCTTTTATAGAGAGAAAAAGATTTTACCTCTGTGGCCAGCGGCTCAGTCTCATGCGCCAAGAGTGCAGATATCTTTGAATTGTCTTTGATGAACTTCACTCTTGCGATTGTTATATGGGGGTGCCACTTACTATCAGGATTTCCCAAAAGAGAGTCAACCTGGCTATGCAAATTTGCGACATCCACGATGGGATTCAGCCCGACCCACACAACCCTGATACTGCTTTTGTCCGGGAAGACTCCAAAGCCTGAAAGCACCAAACTAAATCTGTCAAAAGAGACTTTTGAAAGGGCATCTATTACAGGTTTTGGGTCTTCAACTTCACCCAAGAACTTAATGGTCAGATGAAATACCTTTGGAAAAGTAAAAGAGCCTCCAGCCAGTTTCTGCTGTAGGCTAAGAAAGTAATTTTTGTGCTCGTCAAAATCTATTGCGACGAACAGCCTCATTACTCTTCCTTTAAGTCCTCGTCAGGGGTATTCTCTGACTCCTGCTCCTCCCCAAAATCCTCAGTGTCCTCTGGAACAGGCTCCTTGGGAGCAGCTTTCGGTTTTTCTGCCTGGCCGACAACTTCCGCAAATCCGACCCTTCGCAGGACCTTAGTGATGCGAACCCTAACGCGGTCGCCCTCAGAAGCATTTGGTACGAAGAGGACAAACCCATCCTTCTTCGCAATGCCGTCGCCCTTCTCTCCGACAGCCTCGATAGTCACATCCAACTCATCTCCAACCTGAACTGGCCTGTTTTCAATCATATGCACTTTCACCTTTTTGTTGCATCTTGACGTGCAACAACCAATAAATGAATGACAGGTGGAGTATTTAAAGATGCTGTTTTTGGATTGAATCAATTTCCTGCTGACTGTTTTTCTCACCACGCAGGCCAAAAATCTTAGACCAAGGCCGCAAATATCCAAAAGCTGTCACAAACAACTTGACTTATCCTGTTTTTGGCCGGGCAACAGGTTACGCAAAAGATGTTCCAAAACGAAATGCCGGCTAATCAAGTCAAATTCTCACAAATAGGCTGACTAGATGCCAAACATCTCGAAGAACTCGGAAATTTGCTTGTACTTTTCAAGAAACAAAAAACCCCTTGGCTCAAGAGAGTATGTCTTGCCCTCTCTTGCTTTCTTCTCAGAGATAAAACCCCCGTCCATTAGATCCTTAAGATATGTTTCGAGCATCCTGTAAGAAAGATTTGACTTGTAAAGTATGTGGGTCGGTCCAGCCAAACCATTTCTCTCCTGCACAGTCCTAAGGATGTCATGTATGATCTTAATTCTGTCGCGCTTCCTAATCATTTCCTTATGACACCCACAGTGCAATACAAAATGACAAAATATGCTGCCAGCTCCATGATATTTCCAATAACATAGTTGAGGGCACTATTCAAGCCGACAATAAATTGGAGACCCGCACAAAATAGCATCAAAAAAGACACACCCATCAAAAAGGCCCTGAAGCTGCGCCGGCCACTCTTAAGATATGACTGAAAATGATGGATGCTGATGTAGACAAGAAGAAGGGAGGATAGCAGATAAAAAAAGAACAATACCTTCAAACTGAAAAATATCACCAGCAATACAATCAGCAAAAGAAGAGTGTAGGTTCGATGACTCTTTATCCTCAGTGCCATGTAGTTGAGGGTTATCAAACCTGCAAGAAACAGTATCATGTGGATATAGATTGCGAGGTCAACTATCAGATAGGCCAGACAAAAGGATGTTTTCCTGCAAAAAAAATCTCCAAGGCCAGAAAAAAATTCGAAATTCAGCAAGGACCAGAAAAAGTATGATAATGATATGAAAAAGAAACCGTAACTTATTAGTTTAGGCTCACGCTGGCGCGTTATCTTATGGATTTTCAGCGCAAAAAGCGCAATCATTAATGTAATTGCGAAGAAAGCAAGCTGCGCATAGCTATCATACCCTTGAAACCATGAGGGTATATGCCTACTATCAAGACCGAAAAACCAGGGAGGCTCTTTTAGCAGTTGTATCATTAATGGGGTGTTACAATACCCATTTTTAAGGCTTATGGAACACAGATAGCGAGCAAAAATATAGATGAGAGTTTAACAAGACAAATATAAAAGGCATACTACACAGAAGTTGGAGGTTGAAAAAATGCCAACAAAACCTGTGATCGAGGATGACGACCTTTACTCAGAAGAGATGGTGGACGACCTGCTTGAATCAGACTGCATATCAGCAGACGAAGCAGGATTTATGAGAGGATATCTTGAAACCTGACAATATTTACTCGGACTGTCTAACAATAGTCACGATTGATGGTCCAAGGGGAGCCATGACTGTTGACATGGCAAAAATGTTATCAGGAGGTTACGATGCTATTTGAAGACTACGAAGGAAACCTATTAACATCAGAAGAAGTGGACGAGCTGTCAGCCTGGGAAATTGAAGAAAGAAACTTACACATATATGAGATGTACTAATGCACCCACACGATATGAATACCTGTGGAGCGCCGAAAGGCGCTCCTCTCCGGGCAATCAAAGCTCTTTCAAGCCCTCCTCTGTCACGTAGAACCCTGCCTCGCCATCAGGAAGATTCGGCGCGTCAATAAGCTTTGCAACCCTTGAGCCCTTCTTGCCTTTTCTCAAGTAGACCCTGAAAGTGCTGGCATGAGCAACAATGTGGCCTCCAATAGCCTGGGTCGGGTCCCCAAAGAATATGTCTGGCTTTGCCATCACCTGGTTTGTAACATAAACGCAGATATTGTGAGTATCTGCAAGCCTAAGCAAGGTATGCATATGCTTGTTAAGCTTCTGCTGCCTTTCTGCAAGAGTGCCACGGCCAATAAACTCTGCCCTGAAGTGTGCAGTAAGAGAATCGATAATCACAACACTCACTTTGAGCTTCTGGTTTGTTATCAAATCCTCAACCTTTTCTGCCAAAAGCATCTGGTGGTCTGAGTTATAGGCACGAGCAACCTTGATTTGCTGCAGGACAACACTACCATCAAGACCAGCACCTTTGGCAAGCTGCAGAATCCTCTCAGGCCTGAAAGTGTTCTCAGTATCTACGTAGATAGAGCATGATTCAGGATCCATTTTCTGCGAGTTAACGCACAAGATATGAGCAATCTGGGTCTTGCCTGATCCAAACTCTCCGAAGCACTCCACAATTGCACCAGTCTCAAAACCGCCACCCATCAAGTCATCAAATACCTTGGAGCCAGTCGAGATTTTAATGACCTGTTCCCTTCTCTTCAAGAGGTCTGCGCCAGACTCAAAACCCATGCTAAGAGAATCCCTGGCAAAATTAATCATCTTCCTTGCTGCAGCCTCTGTAACTCCAGCAGCCTCTGATAACTCTCCAGGAGATGCAACAGCAATAGACATAACAGAATTGAAGCCTGCCTCTTTTAACTTTTCTGCAGTTGACTCGCCAACACCAGGCAAATCCTGCATATCAACACCTTTGTCCTTCTTCATCAATACCACCTTAGCATTCATAGTTTATCACCTTAATAAATTAGTAGGCCTCAGCCTCATCACCAGTCTCCTTTAACACAAGAAACTCGTAGACCCTCTCAAGCACAAGCGAGGCCTTTGGCAAGTCGTTCAACCTAAGAGATGTAGTGTGCTGCCAGTTGCCATCCTTGTCCTTGTAGGAGCGCTGCAGGCCCACACTGAAGTAGCTAGCACCAGGCTTACCCTGCACTTCATTTTTCCACACAGTGGCACTAACAGCGCCAGCAGAAAACTTTTTTTCAGGCACGTTTTTCATATTTTCAACCTCCTTGCTTTCGCATTTTGTTTCAACCCCCACGAGCTTTAGCTCTTGGGGGTGGGGTGAGTTGCTGATTGCAACCAAGAACTATGATGACAGAGGTGCTTTAAATACGCTACGCACGAATGTCCAGTGGAAAAGTTGAGAAATTGCCTATGGTACTAGTCAACAGTGCAACTTGCAAAAACCTGTTGCTCGAACAGCGATTTCAAAGCGTATAAATCAAATTTGTGGCCTGTCATTATGAACCTGAATTCTGTATTGATAAACTGCCTTCCTGTAAGGGCCAGAGTACCGATAACGTCAAGAACCTTGTGGCGGACAAATTCCTGGCCATTGTACCTGACACCATATATCAGGTTATTTATGTATGAGCTGGCAGAATTGGACTTAATAAGAAGATGGTTTTTTTCGTTTACTCCATGTAATCCTTTATTGCCAAGATACAGGAAAAGACTGCCCAGCAGCCATCTGGGCAAAAATGCAGGGCTTCTTGCATCCATAATCATCGTTTTGTAATTATTTGTGCAAACATCAAAAATTGCATACTGGCCTTCTACAGTCTTGTGAGGGTAGTACGCAGAATATCTAATCCTAAAACTATCTGAACAGCTGACAACAAGGCTGTCTGGCTTATTTGGGTTATTATGCAGAATAAGAGTAGGCTTATCCAGCGCGTATTTCCAATAAATTTTTTCTGCAGACTGCTCAACGACAAGCTTTTCCAAAGCGCTCAAATACTCATTGGCACAGTTCTCAACAGTTGGGCAGACAGAGCCAGAGAGCTCGATCACAAGGTTGTCGATGCCCAAGGAATACACAGATGAAAGAA
>JBDRIZ010000175.1:0-11217 GCA_043815525.1 Candidatus Woesearchaeota archaeon | reverse complement strand
ACAAAATAATGGACCATGGCATGGTCGCACGTCTTTTGGTTGAATCTCTTCTGTCGTTTCACAAGCGCTTTCCTCCTATGGAAGAGCTCCACGCACTTGCCCAGGTCAAATGCCCAGAACACTGCGTATGTGTCGTTTAGGAATGTGTCAAGCTGAGAGTACAAATCCAGGCATGCTGCACCAAGCTCTCTTAGCCTTTTTGGATTCTCGATAAGGTAATCGCAGAGGTATTTTATCTCATCAGCTATGTTTTCAAGTTCCTCCAGCACGCAGTACATGAGATAGGACCATCGTTTGCTGTAGTTGCCTCTGTTGATTATCCGCCTGCAGTATCCTGTATACTTGTTGTTGCTCTTCTCAAGCCTTCGAAGTGACTTGATGATGTTGACGTCATACCCCTCGATTGCCTCCAAAAGGCCCCCTGTCATGGACTTGAGCAATAGGAACACTCTTCGCAGCGTGACGTCAAATTCGCTCTCGACACCTTCCGAAAACGATTTTATGACGCAGCAATTTGTTTTCTGCTCTATCATCTCGAACCCAACCATCTCGTCCTGCAGCTTCTGCTGTATCCTGCCGACCACTTCTGGCCTCGAGTAAGTGAGCCTGACCTCATCAAATCCTGCCTTGTAGAGGGCATGCAACACCTTGGGAAGTACACTTGTCAGTTGGGAGATGTCCATGTCCTTCATCCTTTGCAGGGGTTTTTTGCTTGTATAGACACAGAGCCTGTCAGCCTCTTCCACAATCTCCAACTCATCTCCCTTAAGGATGTTATGCTTCACCGCCCACTTCCTGGGTATGGAGACAAGCTGGGTGCTTTCAGCAATCTGTATGACTTTTCTCCTCATCGCGTACCAGATGAACTGAAAACAGGTCCAAATATTTATAATTTTCCATTTATTTATAAAATTTAAGGAATAATTATATAAAAGGCGGTTGCTATAATCAACTATACCAAAATGGGGTGGTAAGCATGGAGGGTTATAAATATCTTGATGAGAGCATCTATTCTGAGGAATACAGGCAGGAATTGCTGGACGACGACGAGATAAGCCTTCTTGAGGCTGGTTTCATGGAAGGATATGAGGCGGAGGTGTGAATATGGAGGTCATGACTCGTCGCAACATACAAACGGATCTTGAGCTGGATAACGAGCTGGATATGGTGGGGATTATACTTGACAGGCCGCTGATTTGCGGCAACTGCCTAAAGCAGATGCAGCAGGTGGGAAGAGGTATGTACAGTTGCCCTAGTTGCCAAAAAACATATGAAGGAATCTAGCTATAGTCGCGCCAGGTGTGCTTGCACTTTTCGCACTTTAGGAATTTTGTCTCAGGCTCATCGCCTGCCCGAGTCTGGACAGTCCAGTAGAACGCAGCATTGTGTCCGCACTTTTGGCATAACGCTTCGGTCTTTGGCAGCACGTTTGTCTCTTCTAACACAACCTCCACATTCGGAGCGATTTGCAGCTCCTCCTTGAACGATAATCTTTCTGATTTTTGGCTATGGCCGCAGCTGCACGCAAGGACTTTCTTGCCTTTCTCCTTCTTAGGCAAGAGAAGTGACCTGCATTTTGGGCAGAACATCAGGGTATCACCAATTGCACCAGCCTAACAAACCATATCTTTATCCAGCCAAGCAGAGGAATCCTAAAAAATGCCTTTCCAATCAATTGGCTCTCGGATATCCGCTTCTCATCAAAGTTTGAGTCTGGGTTGTGGTCTCCCTTGGTCTGGAAAAACCACTCGCCATCTTCCCTGTATTTTCTGACAACCCTGTGTATTATGGGGTCTGGCCTTGAGCCCTTGTACACTACAACATCTCCTATCTGGATTTTTCCCGGTTCTTGGCCTTTCAGCACCATTATATCCCCTGTGTTAAAACCCCTCTTGAATTCAAAGCTGCTGAATTGGTCTTGGTTTATGCCAAAATTCTCCGCGTACCATTCTCCGCATGTCTGCCAGTAGAAGTCAAGGTTCACCCTTTGCTTTTTTTCAAAGTCCATACCGCATAATTCGAACCTGCTGTCAGACCTGTCATAACAGATTATATTCTTCAGGGATTTCTCGCAGGGAGCAACCATCTTGTGCTCCATGCTGCCTGAAACAACAGCAACAACAGGATGGCTTGTCGCAAGCATGAACCCAAGCACAGGATAGACAATATATTTTATCAGAACAAATGCCAGGATCACATTTACAATCCAGCTCCAGATTGAGTCATCTTTCCAGATGAAGTGCCATGTTTTTTTCATAATTTTTTTGTAATCCATAGTCCGCAGACTAAATCGCAACCATTATAAAACTTTTGCATTTTGCATCTTGCATGCATCCAGACTACTTTGAGGGCATACTGCAGTTGCGCCACCCTGTTTTGGAAGTGCAGCGCTATGTCCTTCAATACCAAGCACAGATATCAAAAGTCAAAAAAGAGAAAAATGGGTTTGACTATTACTTTTTGTCCCAAAAGTTTCTTCGAAAGGTTGGAAAGGAGCTTTCGAGCCGCTTTCCAGGCGAATTTAAGACAAGCAGGACTTTGCACACCAGGAGCAGGCAGACAGGAAAGGAGGTCTACAGGGTGACTGTGCTTTTCAGGTGCTACAGGATTGCAAAGGGAGATACAGTCTCCATCAGGGGCATCGATTATGCTGTTCTCGCCTTGGGCAAGAAGGTGTTTGTGCAGAACAAAAAAACCAAAGAGAAGCGATGGGTCAGCTATGATCAACTAACCCTTGACTCCTTGTAGTCCTTGATTACCTTATGCAATAGTCCCTGGCAGGCAATCTCTTCTTCAAGGGTTTTTCTATCCGCAAGAGCGAAATCCCTTGTTTCGCTTAGCTGAAGCCTGCAGGCGCTGATTGTCCCTGAAGTGGATTTCCTGCTCAGTATCAGCGCTCCGAGGATTGAAAGCCTTTTTTTGACTTTCTCGCTTACTATTGTTGGGTCTTCAACCAGCAGGCAGTCTCCTTCCCTTATTTTAAGGAACTTTTCCTTTTTCTCGAATTCCTGCAATCCAAGGTTCTTTAGCTTTTTTAGTACAACTTTGTCCCTGCAGTCTGCAAGCATTGCCTGGTTTTTTTGCAGTTCTGATTTTAGCTCTTGTATCTCATTTGCCATTGATGAGATCTTCATGCCAAGGCCTTGTATCTGGTCCCTTCTGTAGTGCAGGAGCCTCTCTGCTTTCTCGTCTGACACTGTCCTTTGCATCTTTGCCTTGAGGTATTTTGCAAGCGACTGTGTTACCTTCGCTTCCTCTTCAAGCCTCTGGTTCTCCTTTCTGAGCTGCTGTGCAGAATTTCGCTCCCTTTTGAGGGTTTCATAGAGGTTCAAGACCCTCTCCTTTGAGATTGTCTCCTGCTGCATTGCCCTAGCGACTATTTTTGCCTCTTCCTTGAACGGTTTTTCCAACAGGTCTGATGCGACCTTGATTGGTATCCCTTCCCTTATCACCATGGATGCTATATCTGAGAAGTATCTCTGTTTCCTGTTCTTTGCCACAAAGCTTTTTATCTTTGTTAGGAGCGGTTCTGTCTGTTTGAGAGCGTGCCTTGCGCTTGCAAGGCAATCGAACTCATGGCTGTTTCTTGTTTTCTCTGCAACAATAGCTTTCTTCTCTTCAATCAGAAGGTCGTGGTCAGGCAAGACAACCCTTGCGCCAAACTTTGTAGCGTAGCGCATCACAAGTTCTGGGGCATGCTTCCTGTCGCTTCCAACTATGACTGGCCTGCCAAAAGAGAGAGTCTTGTCGATGATATCCCCAAAAGACAATTCCTTTGAAGAGCTCAAGAATACAATCTTGCCTTCAAAATCAAGAAGGCAAAGCCCAGTCGTTGTGCCAGGATCAAGGCCTGCAACAAGGATTGGCTTTTGCATTGAATGGGGAATATGTGTCATATTATATTAAGGTTTTGCGATGCTATTAATACGTCATGTGAGCTGCCGTGAAGTTAGCCTTGGCTGTACAAGATTTCAAAAAGATGCTATACAATTTACCTCAAGAGTCGTAACTATGCACCTCTTTTCCACAATCAATATATATTCAAGATGAATCCTTTGGCTTATGAAAAACTACATATTTACTCCGACTGTTGCTAAGTTCGCAGACGACTTGCGGACCAGCATGGAGGTGCTAAACCCTGCAAAGGCATTGGGCTATGAGCCTTGCCTCATGCTTGTCATACAGAAAGGACTGCAAGGAGTGACAGAAGACGCTGAAAAGCAGTGCAAGAATCTTGAGGATAAAGCTAAGGAGTTTAAAGACAACCCTGTTATCACAATGCTGTCCAACATGCCTATCCATGAAATTGATTTCCTAAATAATACTTATTTTGCAGTAGATCACGTTAAAAAAGGCATAGACTTTGCTGAAAAGCTGCCGATTGGTGGCAGAAGGATAGTAACTTTCCATCTTAATACGCTTGTATCTAGGCAGGAATTCGAAGGGACTTCGCAGGAAATATGGGACGAAAAGCTTTCCACTAAAATCCTGCCAGCACTTGAAATAGTGGCGAAATACTCAAAGGACAAAGGAATTGAAGCAAAGATAGAGCCAGTTGGAGTTCCTGAATTTGGAGACATTCCTGACAGTGATGAGAGAAATTACCAAGGAGTCAGGCTCAATCAATTGAGAAATCCATTTTACATTTCCAGTAGTTCTATGTTTGAAAGAATCTATAATGCAGGTCTTGGTATTTGTCTTGACTTGTGCCACAACCGCACTATCTACAAGGCAGTAGTCACAGGTGACATAGAGAAAGTGCTGCTTCCAAGAGATAGGGAAAACCTGCTTGGCAGGACTCTTTTAGATGATGTCAGGCAGCTGCAGAAAACAGACATAGTGCACCTGAACGACGGAGCTGGAATCTACTCTGATGAGAAAAAGACTGTTTACTTGGAAGGGGTGCCCTTAGGCAAAGGAGACATATCCGACCTGCCGTACATAGTTGGTTACCTAAACATAGTCCAGATTCCTTTTGTCCTGGAAGTTGACGAACAAGGGGACTTCAAGAATCGTCCAGGTACAAAGCATTCTCTTGAGTACTTAGGGATGCTCGCTTCGCCCATCACAACTGTGAAAAACTTGTTCGAAACACATAACAACCCTACCACAGGTTTTTATAGAACCCCACCTTTATTTTTGTTAGATGATTGAAATTGACGGCTCCTACCTTGAGGGTGGGGGCCAGATTCTGAGGACTTCGCTCAGCCTAAGCTGCCTGTCAGGAAAAGCGTTTATTATAAGGGATATTCGAAAGAATAGGCCAAAGCCAGGCTTGCAGCCCCAGCACCTGCACGCTGTCCTGGCATGCCAGAGGCTTTGCGATGCCAGGGTCTCAGGAGCGTCTATAGGGTCAAGCCAGCTCTCTTTTGTTCCAGGCGCAATAAAACCTGGATTGATTGAGGTCGATGTTGGCACTGCAGGAAGCCTGACTCTAATAATGCAGGCAGCGCTTCTGCCTGCGAGCTTTGCTGAAGTTACGTTTTCCTTAATCGGAGGCACAGATGTCCCTTTCAGCCAGCCGTATGATCATTTCAAAAACGTGCTTCTGCCGTTGCTTGACCAGTTTGCACTTTTCAAGGCAAAGCTCGAAAGGAGGGGCTACTATCCAAAGGGCGGTGGCAGGATTACAGTCAAGACATTTCCGAAATACCCTTATGAATACGGAGGATTTGAGGGGCTGAGGACAGCGCTTGCATCCGGGGTGGGAGTCATTGAACTGGTGGCAAAGCCCTCGTCAAGGGTATGTGGAATGTCGCACGCAAGCTCCCTGTTAAGGAAAGCCCAGGTTGCAGAGCGCCAAAGGGATGCTGCGACTGCTTTGCTTGCAAAATCAGGCTTGAAGGCTGATATCCTCATAGATTATTCTGATTCAGAGTGTGCAGGCTCTGGAATCACTCTTTGGTTTGAGAACAGCGGTGTCGGAGCAGACTGCCTTGGAGAAAGAGGAAAAAAAGCAGAGCTTGTCGGAGAGGACGCTGCAATAAGGCTGTTGGATGAGTCAAAGCATGGTGTCGACCAGAACACTGCAGACCAGTTGCTACCCTGGCTTGGCCTGTGCAAAAAAACTGAAATCGAGACCAGGATAACAGATCACTGCAAAACAAACATGTACACTGTGGAAAAATTCCTGGGCGCAAAGTTTACTGCCTCAGGCAACAGAATCAGCTTGCGCTGACCATAGCATAATTGCCCTCTCCCTTGAGGGTGATCTGCAGGGTGTTTCGCGTCGCGTTGATGCAGTAGAAAGCCTCAGGGCTCCTTACCCTCTCAATCCTTATGGACCTGAATTTTGAGCCCAGAAGAAAAACGTTTTTTCCTTCTTCAATCATTGACTTAACTTCCTGTAAGTTCGGCAGAAAGCCTGTTGCTGCGCTGTCATAAAAGCACACCCTGTCTGTCTGGTAGGGTAGAGTATAGCTGTTTTTTTCTACTGATCCTGCCTTTGAACTGATGGTGCTGACATCTGCTTTCAGCCTTGACTGGAACTCCATCAGCCGGATATCTGAGGATGTTTCGATAAAGTCGTACACCAGCTTGAATCCCAAAACTATGCCAAAAAAGAATATAACCCCAACAATGACATATACCTGAGTCGACTGTGCATTCTTCATGTTAGGCTTGCAAGCTTTGCGTCTGTCTTGAGCTCAAGAATTTCGTAGACGAACTGACTTCTTGCAGACTCTTCCATGCGCTGCACTGCAGATTCAGCCTGGCTTATCACCTTGTATGCCTTATCAATCTCATGCGCAGCGATATGCCCCTTGGCCTTACTTATCATTAACGAAATGTCAGAATACCTTCCTGGCTCTTTTGCGACGTATGATCTCAACACCACCTGATCATCTTCTGAGTGTTCCATCAGGACATATTCCTCTTCGATCAGCTGCTTCTCCTTTAGTTGGATTTCAGATTCCTTGCGCCTGAGTTCCAATTCAAAGGATTTCAGCCGTGCTTCTTCTGCTTTCAAGAGCTCTCGCTTTGCCAAGGCTTCATCATTTATTACCTGTATTTCCTTCAAGAGCCTTGAGTGGATTTTTTTTAGCGACGGAATCTCTTTTTTTTGCTCCTTTGCATTGTCTATTCGCATGATCTCAGCCCGCAGGGAACTCTCCTCTTTTGCGATGGTGCGCTCAATATCCCTTATGTTTCTTTCGCGCTCCTTTATTGATTTCTCTGCCTCCTGCAGTTTGCGCACCTTTAGCACAATTCTTTGTTCCTCTGAATCCAACAGCCTCCTGTCCTTTTCCATCTGATCCACAACTTTGAGTATCTCTTTTTCCTTTTGCTCCAATAGCCTTGCATTGTCCTCAATCTTTTCCAGTACAGCTTCAAGCTCTTTCTTGTCAGTGAGTATCTTGGTGGTCTTGTCCCTCAGCAATGATTCCTTTATCTGCCATTCCTCGCGTATTTTTGCGAGCTTCTCTAAGGACAGCGGCAACTCTTCGTCGAATATCGCCTTCTTCTGCTCAAGGATCCTTGTATGCGCCTCAATTTCCTCGTGGCCAACTGATGGTCTGACAAGCATTCTTTCCTTGTCCTTCAGGCGCTGGTCTTTTTCGAGAAGCAGGTTCTTCAGCCGCAGCACAGTCTCTTCCTCTTTCTTGAGGTCTTCTGCTTTTTCTGCAAGCTCTTTCTGGATTTCAGCTATCTGTTTCTCCCGCTCTTCGATTGTCGCGTGGCTTTGGTTTAGCCTTGCCATATGCTCCTGCAAGTCCTTGTCCATGTCATCCCGTTTTTTTTCGAGCCTTGCAATCTCCTCTTCGCAGGGCTTCACGTCCTCCCTTTTCTTAAGGTCTGCCTCGTAATTTTTTAGGCAGGCTTCCTTCTCATTCAAAATCTCTTCTTTGACAATAAGTGCCTTGTTGACTGTGTCAATGTTTTCCTTGTCAAGCTCAGATGTTACAGCCTTCTTTGTGATTTCAGTTTCCAGTTTTTGCTTCTTTGCATTGAGCTCCCGTATTTCCATCTCCAATCCTGCCTGCCCGCTTTTCTGCTTGCGGCCAAGAATCTTCTCCTTCTCCTGCAGCATCCGCTCCTTTTCCCACAGGACCTGCTGCCTCTCTTCCATCTGCTTTTCAATTATCTCGACAGAATGCCTGCGCTCTCTAAGCTCGTCATCAAGCTTGTGGCGTATTAGATCAAGGTATTCAAGCTCTTTCTTGTAGGCCTCCTCCTTCATCTGCAGTATGCGCTCTTTTTTATCGAGCTCGCTTCTTTCCTTTTCAAGGTAATTGCTGTGCTCTTCAGAAGCCTTTGAAGGCGATAACTTTAGGGTCTCAGAATCACCAGAGTCAGGAGGGGTTGGCGGCTTAATCACCAGGGTCATGCTTGTTCACCGTTTTTTCTTTTGAATTGGCCTCAGGCGTATAAATATTTTTGCTTTTGGCTGCTAGATTGCAGGTTTTTTGGTGTTAGGGCACATACCATATGGCTCTTGGTCGCAACGCTTCGGAGATCACCTTGTTCTGTCCGTGAATCATTATGGCTTCTCCGACCAGTATTGGAACTTGCAATCCAGCCACGTAGAGGAAAGATTATTATACATATACTTTCGATTTACATTCAGCAATGATTCCTGTAGAAGACTTTGAAAAACTTATACAAAGGCGCTATCCTCAAAGCGAAATCAAAAAAGAAGACAAGGGGACTGCGCCCGGCAATCCAACCATCAGAAGGATTTCGCTTTCTGCCAACCTGTTAGGAGCCAAAGTGCAGTTCAACATTGGAGAAAACCTCACTCTCCTCGTTAATGGGTCTCCAAGAGAAGTTTACAAGAACTTGCCCTTGGCTAATCCCAATCATGTTCTGGAAGAAGTTGAAGTATGGCTATCCAGCCTTTCTGTTTATCTGGCCAAAAGGGAATTGCCCAGAGTGAAGGACTTTGCAAGATTCTATCTTGGTGATGAGGAATCAACAGAAAAGAAGAAAGATGCACTATACGTCTATTACAAATTATATCATGTCATTATCACCCCCACATCTTGCCACCTTGTGCTTAGAAGCTCCAACAGACAAGTTCTTTTCCGGAAGACTGGAAATGAAGATGAGATTGAGGATTTCTTCAAGAGTGCAAAATATTACGCTGAGCACATATGTAATGGGAACATTAAGTGAAGAGTGGCGGTGCCGAGATTTGAACTCAGGACCTTTATGTCACCCAGCAAGCGACAATTACTCATCTTATCATTGGTTGAGATAATATCTTTTACAACAAGGTTCTCGACGTATCTACTGATGTTTACCCTGTTTCTTCTGAGGTGATTATACACTGCTTTGTCAATCGAAAGATGCACGCCCTGTTTCATGGTTATTGATGAATATGCGCACAAATCATGTGGTTTCTCTGAACATAACCTGTAGAACATATAGTTTGTAGAGGTGGTATTTAAGGGTGTTGACCATGGATAATATCAGAAATAGTCTTGTTTGCTAATTTTTCAAGACCACTATAAGCATCTTCGTATGCATTTGGGCCTGAATAGAACACTCCATTATATTTGCCTTGGTCTATGAAATATCTTATTGCAGGGTTTATCGGAGCTGCGATGTTTTCTGCAAGGCGGAAATCACTACGGATGCCAATAACAGGGCCGTAATGTGAGGCAAAGTGGGCAACTTCAGAGCACAACCCATCGTCAGACGCGTGGCTTCCATCAAATAATGCGACCATAAACCTTGAGATTGGCATCAAAGTTTCATAATTGACAGCTCCCACAACGTGATTGAAGTCATCCCAAAATTTTGTATATTCAGAAACTGGCATGTCATCAGATAATTTGGAGAAATCCAGATATTCTGCGCAGGCAGTAAATGGGCATAATGGGTATATCATGCGCTTCTTGAGTTCGGGATAAAAGACCTGCTGGAGAAACCGGCTGCCTGCTTTATTGAAGCCAATCTGGCTTCCCACATACGCAGGAACCATAAGGCCGTTTATGGTTTTCACCAGGCCATTTTCATCAAATTCATTCTCTGTGATGAACGAAGGCAATTTTGGTAAATTCATGGGAGGCAGTATACTGATTTTGATTATAAGAATTTATGTTCTTGAATAGTATGCATATTGCATATAATTCGAAGTCTTCAAGAAGTTATCCCTGCTTGTAGACCTTGCTTCTATGTTCAAAGACCTGAATTAACAGGACCTGGTTCTTCTGGTCAACTTCAATCAAGGCTCTGTAGTCTCCAACTCTCAGTTTGAAGAGACTCTGTCCTTCAAATCGTTCAAGAAAACGGAAAGGCTCTTCCGATACATCGTCCAGTTTTGACAAGACTCTTTCAATCATTGATTTTTGCAGTTTTTCCACAACCTTAATTGCTTGAGGGTGCCATTTGACTGAATAAGTCATCCCAAAAGCCGCTTCTTAATGTCGGCATGGTCGACATATTGAGAAATTGGTGTTTTCCTTGCTATCTCTAATTTTTTTTTTGCAGCGTCACTAAGCTCATATTCTTCAGCGAGAATGTTCTTAATATAATCAAGACTCTTCTTGATTTCTTCTATGTCCTTTCGAATATCAACATCTGTCGCCATAGGTAGAGTATTGACAATCTCATATTTAAGATTTTCTTTGTTGAATCAAATGAAGAAAGAGTGGCGGTGCCGAGATTTGAACTCAGGACCTTTACGTCACCCAGCAAGCGACAAGTCATAGGCATACTGCCTCATCGCTCAAATGTTATGAGCGTAACGCTATAACCAGGCTAAGCTACACCGCCAAAATGTCTGTTGGAGACATCAGCCACACAAAGTGTGGCGGTTTCGCTTGCGCGAAACGTGCCAATAGCACAGATGAGCCAAACATGACACTCCATCAAAGCAACGATTCAGAAACAGGAGAGTTTTATAAAAAACTAACTATTTTTTTACAAATATTATCCATCTCCCCATCTTCGTACTTACCCTGCGGCCATTGCTTCAGGCTGTCATTAACAAATCTAGGGATGATGTGGAAGTGGATGTGGGGCACGACTTGTCCTGCAGCCTTGTTGTTGCTTTGCGATATGCTGATGCCTTCACAGTTGGTGGCACGCATCACTGCAGAAGATATCTCCTTCAGCTGCACAGAGATATCCTTCAACAGCTCGTCAGGCAGGTCCATCAGTGTCTCGTAATGCTTTTTTGGAATCAGCAGCGTGTGCCCTTTGCTTACAGGACTAAAGTCAAGAAACGCAAGAAAATTGCTGTTCTCGAAAACCTTGCTGCTGGGAATT
>JBDRIZ010000174.1:0-5098 GCA_043815525.1 Candidatus Woesearchaeota archaeon | reverse complement strand
GAGGCACAAGGACTTCCAGTCGGAAGAAAACGAGGAAAAACATACCATCACGCTAGAACTACTCGACCCAGAGACATCCCAAACACACCACCAATAACTGTAACAGCACAAGCCAATCCAAGCAGCGGAAACACCAACATTATTGAAACAGGATTTTCCTTTAACAGAACAATCACCGATTTCAAGATACAAAAACTGATTACCAAATACACATTCATCGAATACAAAGACTTAGACACAGGGCAAGTGTTTTATGCAAGACACCCCAATGTGCCTGACACAGGAATCTTCGGAAAAAACATCATAGCACTTGCCAACGCACTGCACTTCGAATACAGAGTAACCCTAACAGCAGTAGCAGAATTCTTCACAAACGTAACAGAAATCCCCATGACTGCCCCAACAGTCATGGAACTATGCAATCGCGCAGTCGACAAAGCGACACCAATATACTGTGAAATACACGCAAAACTACAGGAATCTACAGTAGCAAATGCAGACGAGACAGGCTCGAACCAGAACGGCAAGCCTGAATGGCTGTGGGGATTCTTCACACCAATTCTTGCCTTCTTCACATTTTACCAACAAAGAGGTGGCGACATCGTGGAAAATATCCTTAAAAAATTCAGAGGAATCCTTGGCTGCGACGGCTGGACAACCTACAAAGCATACTCCGAAAAGCAAGGCATCTTACTCCAAAGGTGCTGGGCACACCTCTTAAGAGAAGTAAAAAAAATTTGCAAAGACAAACAAGGACTAACTGAAGCATATGTATGGATATGCAACATGTTCGAGGAAACACAGAGACTTAGGAAAATAAAAAACAAAAAGATACGCCAAAAAGGATACGACCAGTTAGTCACCGAGATGGACAGGTGGGCTCAAATATACTACGCTCGCGACGGTATGAAAGAGTTAGTGAACAAAGTCAGGAACGGAAAACAGTTCTGGTTCACCTGCGTCTTACACCCAGAAGTAGAGCCAACCAACAACCTTGCAGAAAGATGTTTGCGAAAATTTGTTGTCATAGAAAAGATCATCGGGTGCCTAAGAAGTGAACAGGGAAAAAGGAATATGCAGGTAATGCTCAGCGTGTTTCAGACATGGAGGCTGCAGGGATTAAATCCTTACAAAGAATTACGGGCTATACTCTAGAACCTAATACATACCCAGAATAGAAAATTATTTATAAGGAAAGGTGCAGATAGTGGAGATTCAAAGGGGTGAAACAATGGCAAAAAACATGATGGCAAAGGTTGGAGTATATGCATTCATGGCAGGGCTGATTCTTGCTGTGCTGATTGCGCTGTTTGCAGCGTCTAATCCGCCTGCTTGGGGATTCTTGGTCCTTGCTGTGATGGGTTTGATTGTGGGATTTCTTAATGTGAGCGACAAGGAAGTGCAGATGTTCTTGATCGCGACGATTGGTTTCATGGTCAGCCTTTCTGTGATGGGAACAATGATTGACAAGCTGGCGTTTGGCTGGAAGGCAGTGTCTGTCTTCTTCGGCCTTGTGAGCGTTTTTATCGCTCCTACAGCGCTTGTCGTAGCTATTAAGGCGCTTTTCAATCTCGCAAGGGATTGATTTTTTTCTTTTTTTATCAAAAGTTCTGAATCTCTGACAGAAATTCTGTTGTATTGACTTACCCTGATAGGATCTTATCCAATGAAGGGATTACTTATCAACATATTTGAAAACCGAATATTTTTCTCTTGTTTTTTCGTCCTCTAAACTGCTGCGGGCTGAACAGGCTGTGCCATAATTGGTAAAGTATAAATACTAGTTTATCGTCGATATTATACTCAATTATCGTCGATAAAAACCGACAAAAGAGGTTAAAATGGCATATATAGGTTCTTTTAAAGATCAAAATTGGTTGATTCCGCGGTCAATCAAAGATATGATATCAAGAAATCATATCTGTTTTTTTGTTGAAGAGTTTGTAGATTCTTTTGATTTTTCAGGTTTTGATACAATATATAACGGTCCAGGCCATCCTGCATATCACCCACGGATAGCAATTAAAATTCTTTTACAGGGAATGTTGTCAAAAGAAAGGTCATCTCGAAGATTATCTTGTGCTTGCAAGGAAAATTTTGTATTTACGTATTTGGCTGAAAAAGTTCAGCCAAGTTTCGGTACTTTAGCAAGATTCAGGAGGAATAATGCCTCTTTTATTAAAGAGGCATTTAAAGGAAACCGTAAATCTTGCTTCAAGCCATGGTTTGATAGATTTGAATATTATATGTACAGATGGAAGCAAGATAAAAGCAAATGCAAATAAGAAAAGGAGTTTGACAGAAGAACAGGTAAAAAAACTTGATTTAGTAATCGACAAAATGATTGAGGAAGATATTAAACAAGATGAGATAGACGAGAAGATGTACTGGGAGAAAGAAGAAAATTTAACAAATCTTGAGGATAAAAATCTTCGCGAAATAGTAAAAGTGTATAGAAAAAACAAAAATAAAGCAGGACTTAAGAAAAAGTGTGTTCAAGCAAAGGGAGAATTTCAAAAAGATTTTGAAATGAAAAGAGTTTCTCTGACAGATCCTGATTGCAGGATGATGCAAAACAAGAAAGGAACAAGTGAGCTTGATTATAATGTCCAATTCACCGTGGACTCAAAGAATCAGATAATTCCTGCAAATGATGTTTGCCAAGATAGGACAGACAGAAAACAATTGCAACTGCAGGTTAAACAGGTAAAAGAAAACATAGGCTTAAAGAAAGGCACAAAAATTGCAGCGGACTGCAATTACAATAGTGGACAAAATCTAAATTTCTTGGAAAATGAACACCTAGATGGCTACATCCCTACATTAGGACAAGCCCAAGAATTTGATGATAGAGAGATAACCATAAAGGAAGATTGTTACAAATATGATCAGGAAAAAGACATAATACTCTTCAAAGGAAGAAAATTAAGATACTTTTCAACATGGACTCATGGCAAAAACAAAAAATATAGGATTTATAAGTCGAGAGATGGAACGGTTACTAAAAAAGTAATTGAATTTTTTCGGGAGGGGCTAAGAATGAAAGTTGGCTCGGATACAGGCAAAGTAGTATACAATATAAGAAAATTTATCATAGAACCTGTAATCGGTAATATCAAGTACAACATGAGATTTGATGAATTTTCATTAAGGGGGTTGGAAAAAGTTAAACTTGATCTCAATTTGGCGAGTATTGTCCACAACTTGAAAAAAGTATGGTTGAAAAAGATAGAAATGTATTCAATCCAACAATATTCCCATTTTTGTTTGATTATTGAAAAATAATCAAATGAATTGTGATACAGCCTGTAAAGGGTGGGGTATTAAACCCTAGCTCGCTACGCTCGCTTTAATTTCTGATGCAGTGTTTTCCGCAACCTTAATATATAAAGATTGGAAGCTCTTTCTTTATGAAAAAGCACCGCCAGTACAGTGTCAAGGCCTCTGTTGACTTGAGTAAGTTCCCGAAGGTGAAAGGCTGTGACCTTGACGCTCTTGATTTTGGTGGGCTGATCGAGTCTTATGCGACTACAGGCTTTCAGGCAACAAACCTTAGCCAGGCGATTACTGTTGTAAACCTGATGCGAAATGAGAGGGCCACGATATTTCTCGGTTATACTTCAAATGTCATTAGCAGCGGCTTGCGTGACATAATCAGGACTCTTGTCAAGAACAAATGTGTTCATGTCCTTGTGACAACTGCCGGAGGCATCGAAGAGGATATCATCAAGTGCTTCACTCCTTTCCGCATTGGTAGTTTTGATGTTCCTGGCAAGTACTTGCTTGACAAGGGTGTTTGCAGGATTGGAAACATTCTGGTTCCTAACGAGGCTTACACCCACTACGAGAGGTTCATGAATGAAGTGTTCAAGGATTTCGCCAAGGCAAAAATGGGGTCTGTTTGTGAGCTCATAAACCTGATGGGTATGCGAATCAACAACGAGGATTCTGTCCTGTACTGGGCTTACAAGAACAGGATTCCTGTGTTCTGCCCAGGCATTACTGACGGAAGCACAGGTGACATGGTCTATTTTGAGAAGCAGCGCCACAAGGATTTCACACTTGACATCTCTGAGGATATGAATAGGATTGTTGATATTGCCTTGAATGCGAAAAAAACCGGAGTGATTCTTCTTGGTGGAGGCATAGCAAAGCACTTTGTGTTGAATGCCAATATTTTCAGGGACGGTGCTGACTATGCTGTCTACATTAACACTGGCCAGGAGTTTGACGGCTCTGACTCTGGAGCCAGGGTTGACGAAGCAGTAACATGGCTTAAAATAAGGCCTGATGCGCCAAGTGTAAAGGTTTTCTGCGATGCTACTATTGCGTTTCCTCTTATTGTCGCAGCGACTTTTTTCTCCAAGCAGGCAATCTAGAAGTATTTTTTTAGGTCTTCCTTCCACTCTTTTGGCTCTAAGCCCACAAGCTTTTTCAGGCAGTTTGCTGTTTCAGGTGCGTTTCCTGCGAAGTTGTTGTTGACAAACACTATCGAGTCTTTGGCATTCCTTATCTTTTCTGCCCATTCATTTAGTATTGTGGTGTCTGTAAGTATTGCCCTCTCGAATGTCTTGAACACGCTGTGCTTTCCTATCAGCCTTACATATAGGAACTCCCTGTCTGATTCTTTTAGTGTGGTCACTCCCTTGTTTTGCACCTCTGAAAGTGCATGTATTATCCCTTTCTTGTCAAGGTACTCCTCCACCTCTTCAGTCTGCCAGTCTGCGCTCCTGAACTCTGCTACGTATCTGTAGGTGTCAGGCATCTTCGAGAAGTATTCCTTGAGGTCCCAAAAGAAATCTTTTTTTGTGAAGTAGCTTGGGAATTCGTACAGCAGGTATTTCATCTTTTTTACTCCTTGCATTGCTTTTAGGAACAGCCTTGTCTCTGTAGCGCAGTCCCTTAGCATTTTCGCGTGTGTTATCATTCCCGGCACCTTGCTTGAGAATACGAATTCCTCTGGCGTAGAGCTGTCCCACTTTGCTGTCATGAATTGTATCCTGTTGTACATAGAGTAAGGTTCGCTCTTGTTTCCTTTTATCATCTCTTGCTGCTTGTTGTACCACCATACAGCCTTTGGAGGCACTTGAAGTTTTGA
>JBDRIZ010000173.1:0-4370 GCA_043815525.1 Candidatus Woesearchaeota archaeon | reverse complement strand
CTCCCTTTGAGAACTCAAGCTTTGCTATCTCGAGTGGGCTGTACCTTGCCATTTCAAGGTCTTTTTCTTCCATCTTGATGAGTATCGGCGCTCCCATTGATATCTGCAGCGCCCTTGCTCCAAGAATCCTTGCTATCTCGTATTTTGTGTAGTCTGCTGGCTCAATCACTTTGCTCCACCTATCTTTAATCTAAGCTCCTTTGTCTTTTCAAGTCCGAATTCTATCATTTTCATCACGTCTTCTATTGCCAGAGGCTGTATTCCCCCTTTCTGCATGGCGCACAGCTTTCCGTCTTCAGTTGCAGCCACTGTGAGTCTTGCATCAGTTACTGCCTCTTCCTCTGAGGTTGGATCCACTATCAGGTGCTTTCCTATTTTTATGACAGTCACTGACACAGGCTGCTTGGATAGTGGCAGTTTCTTGTCTGTCCTCTTCTTGTAGTCGATTTGTGTGCCGTCGTATTCCGGGAACCTGCAGTTCTGAAGTGCTGCGATTGCTCCAAGAGCTGATGCGTCGAATAGGTTTCCTGCGTCGTTTATCGGGCAGATGTCTATCATCACAGACCATGCCTTTTCCCCTTTTGTTATGCACAGCTGCTTTAGGTCTATTGCCAGGCTTTCCCTTATTCCCCGGTCGACCACTCTTGCAAGTTCCACTGCCTGTATTCCTGGAGGCCCTGGCTCAAAGTCAGGGTTCGAAAGCGCCAATAGCTCTACGTTCACTGCTATCATGCCCTGCTCTGGCGTGTCAGAAAACGGCTTATCTACTGCCATCTTTATCCCCACGATCACCTGGGTCTCTCCAATCATGACCGTGGCAGAGCCTTCTGCGTTTTTTGTGACGTCAAGCTTAATCTTGGTCTCCCTGTACTGGTCCAATTTTCTGCCGTCGAAACGCATGCCTTTTTCCAGTGTCTCCTCGATGTGTTGTTTTAGTTCTGTATTCATTGGTATTTCTCCTTTAGTGCCTTGCGCTGGACTTCGTTGATTTTCTTGCATGTCTCTATTCCCGCTTCCAAGGCTTTTTTCAAGTCTTCTTTTGAGATTATGCCGTCCATCTGCAAAAGGGTTATCTCCTCTGTACTCGGAATCACTGCTATAGGTATGTCTGCGACTTCTCCTTCAAAGCTTTCCTCCTCGTAGTTTAGGTCAACGACTATCTTGTCTTCGACTTTTCCGACTGCAATTGCGCTTACCAGGTCCTTCATGGAAAGCCCTGCGTCTGCGAGCGCTATTGCTGCCGCGCATATTCCGGCGCATCTTGATCCTGCGTCTGTCTGCGGAAGCTCTATGAACACGTCGACTACTGCGTTTGGGAACTCTGTCAGGTCAAGGACTGGCAAAAGCGCTTTTTCTGTGACTGAGCTTATCTCTTTTGACCTTCTGCTGCCTCCGGGTCTCACTCTTTCTCCGCTTCCAGAGAATGCCATCATGTTGTAGTTGCATCTCAGTATGCCGGTTGACGGGTCCTGCAGGAATCTTGGAAAAAGGTTTCTTGGCCCATAGACTGCTGCGTATGCCTCTGTGTCTCCTATCTTGAACCATGCTGAGCCGTCTGCCCTCTGTATGACTCCTGCTTTTGCCTCAATTTTCCTTGTCTCGTTAAAATCCCTGTTGTCCGCTCGTTTCTTGTATGCTATCTTGATCACCTTTCCATTGGACTTGAGGATTGAATGCCTCGAGTTCTTTCTTGATCCTTTCTGTTAGGCCGCTTATGTGCGCTTGCTTCTCTATCTTTTTTATGGTTTCTGCTGCGACAAACTCGTTTTTCGGGTCTCCCTGTATCCACACTATGCCGTTCTGGCCTACGATTATCCTGCAGTCTGTCGCCTGCTTTACCATGCTTATCATTGTGCCCTGCTTTCCTATGATCCTTGGCACCTTGTTCGGGTTGACTGTTATTATTCTTCCGCCCTGAAGCTTTCTTAAGCCCGGGCCCCGCATTGTCACGTCAACAAGCTTCTGGCTTGTCACGTTTGTTATCTTTGTGATTATGTAGTCTCCTATGTCAAAGTACCTTGTCAGGTCTGCTCCTCTGGCAATGTATTCGCTTGTTGCGTCTTTCATCGAGAGCATTGCAGTGTATGCGCTGTTTGTTTCCATGCGCCATCCTGCGATAAGTATCTCGACTATCTTGCATATCATGACATCGTTTTTCTTTGGCAGGTATTTCCCGCTCAAGGGGATTATTTTGATCACCTTGCCTTCGATGTTAGCTATCCCAAGCCTTGATGCGATTATCCTTTCCTTGTCCCTGTAAGTGCCCTGGCTTGGCACGTAGTCCATTCCCTCTGCCAAGAGTTCTCCTGGCACCACTATTTCTTTGTCTTTAACGCTCATTTTGTTTTCAACACCTTTGTCTCCACGTTTCCGTGCGTTAGCGAGTTTATCTTGTCGTAGAAGTCTGTCTCAAGGCCTCCTGGTAACTCGAGTAATACCGACCATGCTCCGTTTGCCATCCAGTCTTCTTTCAATAAGGTTCCAAATGACTTCACTATCGAGTATGATTTCGCAGCATACTCTGGCGGTATCACGACGCTTATCTCCTTAACCTCAAATTTTATCGGAAGTATTGGTCTTAACTCTTTTAGCACTTCCTGGATCTGGTCTTCTGCTGTCCTGTTCTCGTCTATCTTGATGCCTGCTTCCTTGAACGCGTTCTCTATCCTGTTTGCTGGGTGCGGCAGGTGAGTTTTTGGATCGACTCCGTTCCTTTGTATCATGTCAATTATCCTTTTTCGCTTTTCCTCTCGCATCCGCTCCCTGTGTTCTGAGGTCAGCTGCACCTGTCCTTTTTCTAGGATAATCTTTGCTGCTTCGAGCGGGTCTTTTGTGCCAAGCACCTGCTCCATGAGGTGTTCGCTTGCCACCATTCCCTTGTGTGCATCGGAAAAGATGTGTTCGCTCTTCAGAATTTCTTTTATGTCCACTCCTTTCTTGTATTGGACTGCAAGGTCTGGGTCAACCACTATTTCGAACTTGTTCCCTGCTTTCTCAAGCCTTGCCACGTTTATGTGCAGCTTTTCCCTGTCAAATCCGAACCCTGCCATCTTTACTTCTTTTTTGCTCCGTTTAGGAGCTTATCTAGCTTTTCCCTGCTTATCCTCTCGAACTGCTTTGTCTTCATGCTAATCATTGCCGCGTCTATCCTGTCAGGGCTGAAGTTTTTGTCTAGGACTTTCTGCAGTGCCTTGATGCACATCTTTAGCGCCTCTTCCATTTCCATCTTGTCGCTGTACTGCTTGTGGAGTATGTCCTCGATTTCTGCCTCTCCCTCTCCTATGACTGTCGCCTTGTATTGGAAGTATATGCCTGTTGGGTCTGTCTCGAAAAGGCTTGGCCCGCTCCTGTCGATTCCTGCTATTAAGAGGCTTACTCCGAATGGTCTTAGGCCTCCTGATTGTGTGCATATCTGTTTGAGATTGCAGATGTCTTTTACAACGCTTAGCACATCCACTGGAGTGTCATAGGTTATCTTGTGCTGCTGTGCTGTTATCTGTGCTCTTTCCACAAGCACTCTCGCGTCTGACAGTATTCCTGACGCTGTCGCTCCTATGTGCTGGTCTATCTGGAATATCTTTTCAACAGAATTTGGCACAACAAGCTTGTCTAGAATCCTTTTGTCTGTGACTAGGACTACTCCGTCGCTGCACACGACTCCTATTGCTGTGGAGCCTTGCTTGACTGTCTTTTTTGCGTACTCCACTTGTAAAAGTCTTCCGTCAGGGCTAAACATTGTGATTGCCCTGTCGTAACCCATCAGTTGGTGTGGCATTGGCTGCTGCATTTGTTTCCTCCTAGGCAGCTATGTGCTTGCCTAATTTATTGAGCATCCCGCTTGTGGATATGCTTCTGATAATGACCTGCTCTCCGCCTATCTCGTTTATGAATAGTAGCGCTGCTTTCAATTGGTCTGTGTGCTTGTTTCCGACTCTTAGTACTCCTTTCATGGTTTCGGGATTGTATTTTGGCATTTGTACCCCTGCTTTTGCTGCTTCGAGTGTGCCCATGAACTGCCAGGATCCTTGGCATATCACGTCAGCTACCAAGGTCTGGTTGATATGGCGGTCTGATATTATCTCAAATGCCACGTATCTTTTCTTTTCCCTTAGTGTTGGCAAAAGTGACTTCATATTTGCGAAAGAAAGAATCTAACCTCCTGTCCCTTTCTCTCTCCACTTCTCAAAAAATCAGGATTCCTTTATAAATATTTAGGTTTATGGTATCTATTGTATAATTCCGTAATTAGTTGACACTTCTGCAGTATACAATTGGTTTTTAAGATTTATAAATGGAACACCCATAAACACAATCTCCTATTTTGTCAACAGATTTTGAAATTGTTAATGGACTTTCGACGACAAAGTGTA
>JBDRIZ010000172.1:0-3010 GCA_043815525.1 Candidatus Woesearchaeota archaeon | reverse complement strand
TGACCTTTCTAACAAACTTCCTGTCAACACTCGGGTTGCTTTTCACCACAATGCCTTTTCCCTCGCCAATGAAACGGTAAAGAATCAGGAAGGAGCAAAGGCCGTCAGGGTCGTCATGGAAAAAGAAGAGAGGCCTGTGGCAGTCAAGCTCCTGATGCAAGGTCTTGTAATCCATACAAATCAACCCGGAATCCTTGACTCCTGTGCCTCGATTTCAGGAAGAATTGCCCTTGTGACTGGCTTTTTTGGGGCAAGAGAGCAGCACCTGTCAGGCATGATAGAAATATCATAGGTCCCAATTCTTTTGGCAATACCAATAGTCTCAAGCTTCTCGTTGCAGAGCAGCGGCCTCAAGACAGGCATTGCAACTGCAGCTTCGATGCATGCAAGATTCTCGATAGTCTGAGAAGCAACCTGCCCTATATTCTCCCCTGTAATCAGCACATCATACCCCTTTTCCTTTGCCAACCTCTCAGCGTGCCTGTACATGGCCCTCTTGCATAAAAGACAATGATACCTGCGGCTGCAATTCAACAAAAAAGACTCATGGTTGGGAGCAATGTCAATCACTTGAAATGGCAAATGAGTGCCGAGAATCTCACTCAATTTTGAGCAGAGCATCTCCGCCTTAATAAGTCCTGTATCAGTAGAGTAAGGCTTGCTTGTGAAATGCACAATCCCAATATCAACACCCCTCTTAGCAAGCATATAACCCGCAACAGGACTATCAATCCCTCCGGACAGAAGCAAAAGACCTCTCATCAATAATCGGATTTAGCAGGAGATTTTTAAATGTTCTGGAAAGCATTATAAATATAGACAATATATCAGGATTATGCCAGACCTTCGCAATAAAGACCTACGAGAGCTGCCAATAGATTATGGCAATGCACTCTGCGGCATACTGATATCAGAAGACGAGATACAGCAGCAGGTAAAAAAAATTGCTGAGTCAATTAAAGAATCCAATAAGATGTGGCACTGCGTCATAGCCCTCAACGGAGCATTGTTCTTTGCAGCAGACCTTCTCAGAGAGCTGCGCGATTGCACATATGACACCATACAGGTATCAAGCTATGAGGGGACGCAGAGCACAAGGACACCAGAAATAAAGAAATCCCTCTCAAAACCAGTCAAAGGACGAGACGTTTTAGTGATTGAAGACATTATAGACACAGGCCATACAGCCAAGTTCCTGAGACAGTACCTGGAAGATCAGGGAGCAAACTCAGTCAAGATAGCTGCGCTGCTTTCAAAACCAGACAGAAGAGAGACCGAAATATGCATAGACTACCTAGGGTTTATTGTCCCGGACAAATTCCTCGTAGGCTACGGACTTGACCACAACCAAGAAAACAGGAACCTGAAATTCATAGCAGTGAAGGCATAATGTTTTTATACAGAAAAAGAGTCCTGCATTGCCATGAGAACCGCCATATGGCTGTTGCTGCTCTGCATATTCGCATCATCAGCGAACGCAGCGATTGAGGCAACAGCAAAGTGCAGCCACCAAGCGTGCATTGAAGGCACGGACCTGAATTTCACTGTCTCCATATACAACAACCTCAGGACCAACATTATGATTGATGATGTGTATATCAAGGATATAGAGACAGGCCAGCTGCTTGCATTTGATGCTGAAAAAGCAAGGATATTACCAAGGAACGAACAAGTTGACTTGGTGCTGCAGACAGAGGTGAAAGCTCCACTGAGAGGCTACACATTCTACTACGTGCCTTGCTTCAAGGCGCAATCCTTTGATGACACAAGAATAATAGCAGAGGGAGAAGTGTGCGGCGAAATTATAAGGTCCTTAACTGTCCTGCCGCTGAACAAAGTGGAATGCCGGACAGACGGAGAGTGTGAAAACAACGAGTACTGCAACACAAAAAGCGTTTACCAGTGCAGGCAGCTTGAATGCGAACAGAACGAGACTGCAATAAACCATGAGTGCAGCAAGCTATCATGCAACATCCTGCAGTACAGCCAAAACCACGCATGCAGGTACAACCTTGAGGTAATATCCGGACTGGCGCTGGCAGCGATAGTCATTACAGCACTCATAGTGATATTCTACAAAAAATAAGATGCAATGTCTCAGGTGCAAGGGGCGAGGCTACTGCGGAAGAAATCTATGCCCTATCCATGCAAGGGCGCAGGCTCACTTCAAAGTCAAAGAGTTGCTGTCAAAACAGGAGTTTTCTGGAAGAAGCCCTGCTGCATTCGTGGGCAGAATAGGATATCCTCTTGTGAATGTCGGAATCCTCAGTCCGCCTGAAAGACTGGAGAATGCGTGGGAATTTGATGCCCCAAGGCACTGGGCTGGGCAAGACTACAAAATGCAGCAAATAATTGACTTTCGAAGCAGCCTGATAAACTCAAGATTCAGCTGCAATATAAAAGACAGGAACCGCATGCTTGCCATCACCCAGGAAGTCGGCATGGCAGAAAAGCCAGTTGACATAGAGGTAAGCCTTGAGGACAAGCCAAGATTTACCACTAATTTTGACAACCAGCTTGCACCAACAGGACCTAGCGCGAAACTGAAAAGCGTCGAAATGACATCAAATCCAAAGGTACCAAGGCCAGTGGACAAGGCAACTAGCGACACAGATTTGAAGGCTGCAGAGGCAGTGCACACGCTATTCGACAAAGGGCTTGACGAGAACTATCTCAGCAGGCTGCTCTCTGTCGGAACACTTGGGATAAAGCCCCAAAGAAAGCTTGTCCCGACAAGATGGTCAATCACTGCCGTCGATGACATGCTGGCAAAGAAATTCCTGGAAGACATCAGATTGTACGAACATGCAGAACACAGATTCTACTCAGGCCACTATCTTGGCAACTACTACTTCATCATGCTTTTTCCTGAGGCCTGGAGCTACGAGCTTTTTGAAGCATACCTGCCAAAAGCGAGCTGGAACCAGACACAACAAGTGCAGTACTCGACAGACCACGAAGGATACAACGGAAGAAGTGACTATGCAGAAAGCTGCGCAGGAGGATACTA
>JBDRIZ010000171.1:0-3683 GCA_043815525.1 Candidatus Woesearchaeota archaeon | reverse complement strand
GGTTTGAGTAGTTCAGTCATCTCCTCGAATGATTCGCCTTCTGATGGTTTCTCTTTTAGCCCTGTTGAGACTTTTCCTATCTCAAGCAGGTTTCCGTCTTCATCCCTGCATGCTATTGTGTAGCTTGAGAGCCAGCTTGACCTTTTTCCTTCTCCCCACTCTGCCTTTACTACCACCACGTCGATAGTGTCTATTGTCGGCTTGAGCTTGCACATGTATCCAACTCTTGCTCCTGGCTTGTATGGTGCAGAAAGCGCCTTGAACATTATGCCCTCATTTCCTTTTGCAAGGCTTTCTTCAAAGAATTTTTGCACCTCTTCTTCTGTTGTTGCTACCATGTTCTTTGCGAGCACAATCTTGAATGGTTCTTCTCTTACGTTCTTTTCTAGAATTTTTCTTCTCTCAGAGAATTTCTCGTTCACCAGGCTCTTTCCGTCATATTGGACTATGTCAAATATGTTGAGTTCTACTGGCATCTTTTTACTGAGATCTTTTATGTTGTACTTTCTCTTGATTCGCTGCGATATGTTCTGGAATGGAAGGTATTTCCTGCTCTTTGAATCATAGCCGACTGCTTCACTGTCAATTATGAAGCTATCTCCCTTGATATTGTTTTTTACATGCTCTGCTACCTCTGGGAACTGGTCTGTGACCTCTTCTAGCCTTCTCGTGAATATCTGTATCTTGTCTTTTTTGTGTATCTGCATCCTGAATCCGTCATATTTGTATTCTATTGCAGCAGGTATGCCAACCCTTTCAAATCCTTCTTTGATATCCCTTACTTTCAAGGCGAGCATTACCTTTATTGGAACCCCAACAGTCAGGTTTATTTTTCCAAGGGCCTCCAGCCCTTTCTTTGCTGCTTCTGCAACTTTTGCAAAGTCATTGCACATGTCATATGCTTCCTGCACTACTGCGACATATTTGTTGTACCTGTCTCTGTCGCTAATCTCTCCATTCTCGCTGAAATCTTCTCCGAAGTTGGCCCAGACTATTGCGTCTCTCAGCACACCGTCTGCGACTCCGATGCGTAGCTCCTCAAGGATTGTCCTTACTATGTATTTTGCCTCAAGTGGCTCTGCGCTTGTGAGTAGCTCTGCAATTGTGTTCATTTTTTGGTCGACACTTCCCTTTCCCTCTTGTTGGCTCAGTTTCGTGAGGTTTTGGTGCACTTTTTTCACTGTCAGTTCATGCTTGAACAGAGTTTTTTGCTTTTTTTTCGCGACTAGCTCTTTTGCAGTATCTCCCAGGTCACCAAGACTTTTCCATTTCTTCTCAACTTCTGTTTGGCTTGTTCCTGTGGCAAAGGATATTGATTTCATGACAAGCTTTGCTGCTACCCCTATCTTCCTTTCATCATAGTTTGGGTAGACCCTTCCCTGCAATAGAAGCATTATGCTTTGCAGGTCGCTTGCTGTTTTGAGAAATTCTGCTATGGTCCTTGTCTTTTCAAGCCTCTTTGTTGTCGCCTCGAGCCTTTCATATACCTCGACAAGCGTTGAGTAATTCATCAAAAACATTAAATACCGGTTGCTATATAAACGTTTTTATGGACGTGCTCGAGGCAATTTTCACTCGCAGGAGCGTAAGGAAGTTTTCAGATACTGCTGTCGAGATGGAGAAAATTGGCATTATTCTTGACGCTGGCAGGTATGCGCCTTCAGCCGGCAATCTTCAGGCCTGGAAATTCATTCTTGTGACAGACGCTGAGAAGAGAAAGCAGATTGCTGAGGCAAGCCTTCAGCAGAGCTGGATGGCTGTTGCTCCTGTGCACATCGTTGTTTGCAGCGAGCCTGAGAAGGCTGAGCAGTTCTATGGTATCAGGGGTGAGAGGCTGTATTCTGTGCAGGGCTGTGCTGCCTGCGTCCAGAACATGCTTCTTGCGTGCCACGCCGAGGGTCTTGCCAGCTGCTGGGTTGGTGCTTTTGAGGAGGAGGCGTTAAAGAGGATTCTTGGGTTGCCTGACAGTATCAGGCCTCAGGCTGTGCTTCCGATTGGTTATTCTGCAGAGCATCCAAGGCATGCCACGAGGCAGCCTCTTTATGACAAGGTCTCAGTCGAGAGTTATGGCTCCCATGTCAAGGATATCCAGCATGTTTTCGGCTATCATAGCGCTAGGCTGCAGCGTTATCTTCAATCAACAAAAGCATTTGCTACTGGTGAAGACAAGCGTTTGTCACGTGCATGGGAAAAAAGCAAGTCCTTGTTTTCTCGAAGAAAGAATTAATTGTTCCGACGGCAAAATCATATAGTGAAGAATATATATCTTTGAACACAATAATCCTTATATATTTATTGTTTTATGAAAGAGAAATATAAAAATCGTTGGTTTTTGGGCAAAAACCATTGATTATTTTATCGTTTTGGGCAAAAGTAATAATTTGCTTATCTGTGGGCACAGATAAACAACTTGACTTCTAAGGTAGTGTTAAGAATGAAGTGACTTAAATAGTTTTCGGTATTGTAAAATATACATTTTACAGTACAAGATATGAAGACAGGGGCTAAAGGGGTGAAAGCTGATGGACTATTTTGTCGATGCAGTAAAAAACAGTGACCAGCTTGTCGGGGGCGAGATAGGTCAGGCTAATATTAAGGTAATCGGCGTAGGTGGCGCTGGCAACAACATGGTTTCTTGGCTCTATAAGAAGGGCATTAAGGGAGCTGAGATAATCGCGTGCAATACTGATAAGCAGCACCTCAATATCACAGAGGCTGACAGGAAGTTCCTTATAGGAAAGGACGTGACTCGTGGTCTTGGCTGCGGTGGCTTTCCTGAGAAGGGATGCGAGGCAGCGCAGGAGGCCATGCAGGAGATAAAGTCCAGTCTGAAGGGAGCTGACATGGTGTTTGTGTGCGCTGGTATGGGTGGAGGCACTGGCACTGGCGCTGCGCCTGTGGTTGCAGGCGTTGCAAGGGACACCGGTTCCATTGTGATTGGTACAGTCACTATGCCCTTTAAGATTGAGCGCGCAAGGGTGGATAAGGCAGAGTTTGGCTTGCAGCAGCTTCGTAATGTTTCAGACACTGTAATTGTCATCGATAATAATCGTTTGGTGAACATCGCAGGAAATCTGCCGGTGCAGCAGGCGTTTGCTGTTGCAAACGAGCTAGTGGCGACAATGATAAAAGGTATTGTAGAGACTATTGCGGTACCATCGCTCGTCAACCTGGACTATGCAGACGTGAAGGCAATAATGACTAACGGAGGGGTAGCGGTAATTGGTGTGGGTACATCAGATACTAATAATAGAGTCGAAGAAGCCGTAAGAGGAGCCTTGTCAAACCCCTTGCTGGACATCAGCTACGAGGGTGCAACCGGAGCGCTCATACACATCGCCGGCGGACCTGACCTGACACTTGACGAAATCAACCGCGTCGGAGAGATGGTCACAGAAAGCTTGGATGAGGACGCAAACGTTATTTGGGGAGCAAGAGTGACAGATGACCTGAAGGGCAAGGTCAGCGTCATGACAATCATTACTGGGGTTAAATCTCCATGGGTTCTTGGCAAGGCTGAATACGACAAGCCTGCAATGAAATCCAAGGTGCAGGATGAGCTCGGCATCGAGATCATCAGGTAGATCACACTCACACCCTTTAGTCTTTGAGTGTTCTGCCTTCATTTTACACCACCCCCAACAAAAAAATGAAGGCAACCCTTTACCCCCTTCGGGGGGTTT
>JBDRIZ010000170.1:0-2107 GCA_043815525.1 Candidatus Woesearchaeota archaeon | reverse complement strand
GGAGACCTTGAGTCCTGCATGGCAAGGATGAACCTTGTGCTTGTCCTGACAAAGGATGTCAAGTGCTTTGGCGAGACAATGCCTGTCAAAGGCAGGATGACAGACTGGAACCCTTGGAAGTACCTGTTTGAGGAAGACTGATTTTTTTCTTTTTTTTTGCGAAACACATTTTCTGCTGGCAGACAAATATATTCGATGTAGAACCGAAAGACATATATAGCTAAAGTATATACAATAGCTATATGGCAACAGAGATGATAACCTTGAAGATGAATGACTCCTTCCTGAAGGAGATAGACACTATTGTAGAGAAACAAGGCTACCAGAACAGGACAGAATTCATCAGGAACGCCTTGCGGGAAAAGATGGAGGATGCAAAGATGAAAGAGGCCATGAGACAGCTGGCAAACATGAAAGGAGCATCCAGGAAAAAGTCCTCCGACAAGGAACTGGATCTCATAAGGGACAAGGTATTCAAAGAGCTAGAGTAGGTCTTCTGGCCTCGAATATTCAGCTATATCCTTCAAGCAATTAAAATGCCTATCCCTTGACACAAGTTTAACATCATTATCCCTGGCTACAATCGCAAAAAGCATGTCTCCCGGCGGAACATTCCTTTCCTCGGCTATCGTCTTGGCCTCGGACCTTTGCTTTGATGTTGAAACAAGAGTGATTTTCTCGAACATCTTGAACATACAGTTAATCTCTGGAACTGAGTAATTGACCTCAAGCTCTCTTTGCAGGAAATCTGTCAATACCAGTCTACTGCGCACTTTATAAGCAGGCATTTGTCTTCTGATTGAGACAACACAAAATCCTTATTGTTTTAGCACTTCCCAGTCCTAAATTGTGGGGTGGAAGACATGAAAGCAATAATTCTGTTGATTGGGGCAATGCTTGCAGCTGCAGTTGTTGCAGCACATGAGTCTCCTGAACTGGACAACCAAGTGTTCTTTGTAGGAGACACAGCAGAAGGGGTAGCATACTACAACCCCTGGGAGTTCAAGTTCAAGGCATGGGACCTTGAACCAAAGACTTGGTTTACCCTTATAGGCAAGATTAACGATGAAGTGGTATGCCTTGGAATGAGGAAAACTGACTGCGAGGGTCATGTAAGGATATGCGGAGACCTTGAACAGTGCCTGAGCAAGATGGAAGTGGTGCTGATGCCTTCAAGAGACGTGGAGTGCTTTGGCGACACAATGCCTGTTCCAGGAAAGATACTGGACTGGAACCCAGAGCTTGTAGAGGATTAATTTTTTTTCTTATTATCAGAGACAATTCTTTTGCCAGAGAAAACCGCCAATGCTTAAGACAACTAATCCTTGCCAGCCAGTACTTTCTTTGAAGCGAACAAAGTTTGCTTAACCAGTTGAACAAGCTCCTGGCACAAGTTGTCTTCAAGCGACAGGCTTGTTCCGTACTGCATTTGCTCCCTTAATGCTCTGCCAGCAATTTCAGAATTGTTAGCTTGCGCGGCAGCAATCTTGTGCAGGATAGCCATGTCAAAATCGATCCTGCCATCCTCAACAAGCGATTCTATCAAGGCAAAAGTGCATTCCTGGTTGTGCGACTCATAACCTTCCTTTAAGCAAATGGCAAGCAGGCAATGATACATTGCGTAGAAAGCAGTGCTTGCACTGATGTCTGAGAAACCACTGTTCTGGAGATGCTGTGTTGCAAGGAGATAATGCTCTGCTTTCGCTATATGCAGGTCTCCTTTCTGTTCGGAGCAATCTTCAATAGACCTTTGTGGACTCCAGCCTTTGATTCCTGCAAGGCTTTTTTTAGGCACCAATCCACTTTGTTCTTTACATGACTCATTTGACTAAACTGACCAATTTGTCTTCACCAAACGCAACAATACCACGCAAAGCTGCACAGACAACTTTATCAAGTTTAGCCAGATTATTCCGAAAATCCTCCGGACTTTGGAAAATAGGATGCAATCTCTTTGGAAGAATATTGTTCAGCATATTTATCTCTTTTTTTAGGTTTTCGAACCGTTGCTGGTCTGTGACGAAAAGCACGTCGACATCGCCAGCCTTGGACTGCTTAATCAATACCGAGCCAAAGATTAGAGCAAGGTTTGCAGAGCGGATTTTTT
>JBDRIZ010000169.1:0-22021 GCA_043815525.1 Candidatus Woesearchaeota archaeon | reverse complement strand
TTATGCAACAAGAAATTTCTAGAGACCCTGGCGGCTGACAAAACATCTTCAAAAGCACAGGATTCCGCACTTCAACGAGTCAGCTTGCCGCCGCTGGCGCACGGCGAGCCAGGGGACGCTCCATCCGGGATGGCGAGCAGGGCGTAGCACCACAGTGCTACAACTGTCGTGCCGCCAGAAGCGGAGGCACAATAAAGCTAGAATATCCATCCAGAATCGAATCTACTGTAGAGTATAGATATGTTTATAAATACAAACAAAATATTTTACTATTGTACAGAGGTAATAACCTGAACTTGCTGCTGTTTAGGGGGCTGTAAATCAGAGAATAATCATGAAAACATGGATTTGGAACATGTTTTTTGCATAGCAGATTAGCAAAGAAAATAACCTTGTGGAGGCCTAAAATGAAGAACCCAGTATTGCCAGAAACAAAATCATTCACTGATACAATAAGAGAAGGAACAACTCCTGGAATAGAATGGGTCCTTGATCGAAGGACTTTTTGCAAAGCATCGATTATGGGGATAGGGGGCTTGGCATTTGCTAACAGCATATCTGGTTGTCTAGGACAAATACCCATTGGTGATTTGTATGATAAAAAACCTTCTAATCCAAATTATCTTGGTCAAAGCCGCACATTCTATGATAATACAAAACCTGGGGCTGGAGGAACGCCCGGGGTAGAATATTTATGCAACGATGGCACCCCTATGGTAGCCTCTGCTGCAGGAGTATTGCATAAATGGGATAGTGTTGGAAGAGGAAGCGGGGAATATGTTGAGCTTGTACATCAGCCCGAAAGAAAGGGCAGAAATCATCCATTCTTTGCCACTATTTACGGCCACATATCAGTTGATGACAAATTCAAGAAAAAATACAAGCAGTGGGATGTTGTCCCAAGAGGAACTATCCTTGGCCACGTACATTATTGGGGCGCAGCTAAGCTGATGGCATATGAAGGATCTGACATAGACCACACTTACTGGGTCGACCCAGAAAACTATGGCCCAGGATATACACAACTAGACTACTGGGACAACAAGACAAACCTGGAAGTCGACAACTATGGCAGCAGATACAACAAACAAGTACATTTGCTAGAAACATTCATTCAAATGTACAAAGGAAAAGACCTTAGCTACCTACTGAAAGTACCAAGGAGTAACATTGAACAAAAACAATTACACCCAGCCATTAGCCAAAAGTTCCGAAAAATGGAAAAAATATACCAAAAAGAACCAGAACAATTCAAGGCAACCAAAGAAGAAATAAGCAGAGTCAAAGAAGAATTTTACGCCAACCAACCAATAAAACTGACGCTATGTATGGTAAAACCTTAGATTATAAGCTATTGTCAAACTTTTTTCACAACTTCCAGTATGACACCAAAAGAGATGTGTTTTCCATAATATCATCTTTCATTCATAGCTTCTGTGAATGTTGCACCATGCATCTTATGAGGTACAGGTAACCCTAACGTATGGAGCACCGTAGGTGCGATAATATAAACTGATACATTCGTAATTATTTTCTTATTGTGTGTCTTATTTCCGAAGATAAATAAGATACCCTTATCACGCCGCATACCAGTAAAGGAGTACTCACTAGCATGCTGCAAATTTAAAGCCCCATGGTCTGAAATGACAATAAACACAGACATGTTGCTTATCTCATCCATTATTCTGCCAATATGCTCATCGTAAAACTTGTAGTACTGAAACATAAGAGATGATAAGTTTGAGTAATTGGTGTATTCATAAGTATGGTACAAATTGCTAAAGTAATCAAGACTAGGTAAGTATTCAATAAACAGGTCAGGGTTGTACATCCGATACAAACAGTTGGAGATTGTCATTCTATTGAAATCATCTGCAAAGGCAAAGAAAGCAGTCCTATTTGATTGAGCGACCTCATATGCAATCTGTAGTTCAATCCTTTCAGGTTCATCTCTTAATGTGTTGTTGTATACTCTAATGTACCAATCTTCTGTGTCTCTTGGAAAATCATAATTGAATCCATACTTATCGAATTCTTCCTTTGTTTTTCTAATTGGAGGCAAATTGTGGGCAATTTCACTTTCCAAGTTTTTTGGAAATAGAAGTTCTTTATCAGGAAAAGCATAGTCAAGACGAATTCTATCCAGCAAACCAACACTATCTTCACCAATATGTTTCATCATATACTCTCCTGAAACGACAAAACCGTTAACGTGCTCAACAGGAAAAGCTCCATGGAGTCCAACAATCCCAACAGTCTTATTGTAGTAGTTCGCAATATTCCAAAGTGACGGTACAGGCATGTCTTTGAACGGATAATAGTAATCCGGTCCACCTCTTGTGAAGATATGTGAAACCATACCATGCTCTTCAGGGATTCTACCTGTCAGAATTGTGGCAATTACAGGAGGTGACAGAATTTCTCTTCCGTATGGCACTGGAACAGCAAAAGACTGCAGCTCCCCATATGCTCCTTCTTCCTTTAGCCTCTTGAAGTTCGGCAGCTGGCCTTTATCAATAAGATAATTGATTATCTGTGGGTCTGCAGCGTCGATTAGGAGCAGGTAGACTCTTGTCTCGTTATTGTCGCGCTCTGCAATCATACGGTCAAGGATCTGCTTGCCCTCATGATATAACAGGATCTGGTGCTCTGCATAGATAACTAATGCAAAAATGAAGAAGTATGTTGCATACCTCCTTAACCAGCCAGGCATCATGAATCCTCACCAGCTATTTCCTTTGCTAAGGATTGCACAAACAACCTGAATTCTTCCAAGAACATTTCGAAGCCTTTTGGAATATCATGGATTAGCAATTTCTCCTCTTCTTTGGCAAATCCATTAAATGATGAAAAGTCCTTGTTGATGATGTTTTTCTGATATTTCTCATATCCGAGCACAAATTCTGTCTTTGAAATAATTTGTGGTTTGAAGGAATCAAGAGAGGCTTTATTCTTGTTGGTAATAAGGAAGATGTCAATCAAATCCCTTGATTTGATGCCTTTCCTTGTAAGCACAGCCCTGATCTTCTCAACAAGTATCTCTTCCAGACTATAGGCGTTAAGCTTGACTGGTTCAAGAAGGTACTGCCATTCAGGAAACAGGAATCCTAACTCCTTATCCAAAACATCGCCTATTAATGACTTTGCCTTCAGCCTCCTTACAGGATAAAGAAGTTTTTCCACAAAGTTGATCTGGATTTTCACAAATGCTTCCTGCTTGGCGCCATACCACAGTTTGAATGTCACCAGTTTGTTACTGGCTCCATATCCAACATACCTGGCATTTTGCTTCTCAGGTTTGAAATACAGGCCATGCTTTTGTGCGATATCCGCCAAAGCCAACAATATCAAGTCAATTTTTTCTGAAAGAATCTTCCTAATCTGCTTCTCACTAATTGCTGAGAATTCCATTTGATTAAGATAAGTGAAATCAAGGTCTTCGGAAAAGCGATAGTAGCCAAAATAGCATTTTATCAAGCAAGTGCCTCCCTTAAAGGCAAAACTGTCAAACAGATCAGTCTTGGACAGTTCGTGAAGAATGCTTTGCAAAATTATGTCTTTTTCTATCAACTCCCTTGACCTGATTCCTATCTTTTCAGCGACATAATTGACAAATTCTTTTTGTGTCATTGGACAAATCTTGATACTGTTTTTGGATAGTGTTTGGAATATTTTAGCATTTTTGGCTTACTGCAATACTTGGCATAATCACTTATCCTGCTTCTTATCTCTGTTTCTGACAGGCCATTATAGATACCTAAAAAGGCCATGTCAAGAACAGTCTTTTCAATATCAGAATACGGGATTTCAGCTTTTCTTATCCCAAATTGCGTCAATTCATTTTTTATTTTCAGGAATTTTACCTTGCGGCCGAGAATTTCAATTGGCCTTGGCCTTTTAAGCTTATCACTGATTATGAAGTCCACTGCAAAATATTCGTGAGTCAAACCATTGAGTTTTATCGCGCTTTCAAGGCCAAAATACCAGTTGGTTATCTTCTTTATTCTCAAGGCTTCGGTGACTGCCTGGAAAAAAGTAACGTCAAAAGCCTTATTTTTCCTTTCCTCAACATTTTTTATGTAAAAAACACCCCTCAGCACTCTTGTCAAATAGTCATTTGAAAGAAGATATCCTATGGCAGAATCGTAAGACATCCCAAGTGTATTGCAGTAACCTTTGAGCTGCTCACGCGTCACAAATTTATTGTTGTCCATCAACAACTTTTTTATCAGCAGCCTGTAGCTCATCAGCTTGACCTAAGACATATTTGTATATAACATATATTACTATAATCTAAGTCATATTTATATATTTTTCCATAATTTGGATACCAACCCTGCTTGGTCGAAGCAATATTTGACCATATATGAGTCAGTGGCGTCAAGGGTCATAGACTATGGTCACGTCGCACTTCAGCAATCATCCTGTCAAGTATTTGCTTCGCGGCAGACTACTGGTGCTCTGCGAACAGGACCAGAAAATCAGGCAATAGACAAAGTACCTTGCTTTTTTCATGTCAAATCAAGAGCAAGCCTGTAGGGCAGCATGACAGAGATACCATCAACCTTCCTTTGAACACCCAAATTGATGATAAACGAATTTTTTGGCTTATAGGCTTCCCCAAAAGACCTGATGCCAATGAAGTCCTCCTTTTTTAAGGTTTTTTTGAATTTTACCTCTACTGGAATCTGGGTCTGTTTATTGTCAATAACTATATCAACCTCGTGCTTATTCTTGTCCTGCCAAAACTTCAGGCAATCGGATCGAATTCCTATCTTGAGGAGTTCTGACAGGCAATAGCCCTCAAACAGGAATCCGCTGTCCTCACGAAGGTGGAGTGGATTGAAATTGTTCACAAAGTAATTGCGGACTCCACTGTCAAGGAAATAGATTTTTGGAATCTTCACGATCTCCTTGTTCTTGTTTCGAAAGAATGGTCTTATCACGGAAATCAAGTAAGTCTCCTTGAGAATTTCAATATACTGCTTAAGCTTAGTGAAATTTAATGAAGAGGCGCTGCAAGCTTCATCAAACTTGATCTTTTGCCCATTGTTAACAGCAAGGTATTCCACAAGCCTCTTCGCATCAAGTACCTTATCAAGCTGCATGTATTCGACCAGGTCCTTTCTCACATACAAGTCAAAGATGCTCTCGAGAACTGCAATCTTGGAGCTGTTCTCCTTCTGCAGGACAACCTCAGGATACCCTCCAAACACCATGAACTCGCCCAAGAGGTCATAAAGCCTTTTAGAGACACTTACCAGCCTGTCTCCTGACAGATTTGCTGCATTTTCCAGCTCATTTAGAGCAGCATCCTCTTCCTTGAACCACAGGAATTCCTTGAAATCCAATGGGTAAAGCACTGTCAAGATTTTCCTTCCTGCAAGCGATTCCTGAACACTGTCCTTGATTTGCAGCGAGCTTGAACCTGAGGCATACACCTTGACATTGTCAAAGGCATCATAGACATTCTTCATAACCAATGACAGGTCCTTGTACCTCTGGAACTCGTCAAGGAAGAGATAAAAAAACTCTTTTTGCGCGTCCTCGAATCCGTTGAGTCTTAGCGTATTTGTCAGATTCTCAAAAGTGCTTACCTTTTCATAATTCGCCAGCAAATCAAGGTCGAGGAAGAGGCCTTTTTGGTTTCCATTCAGGCAAATATGCTCATACAGCGCTTTCAGTATTGTTGTCTTGCCAACCTGCCTTGAACCGACAAGGATGGAAATTTTCCTGTTATCCTTCTCAAAGAAGAGTTTTTCGAACAGCTTTCTTTTCTTCATTCTAAAATTATTAATATTCTTATTTTAGTTCAAACTAAAATTATTGGTATTTAAATTATAGTTTACCACTACCTTATAAACTTTTTTGTTTTGTGCAACCAACAACCGACTGCAACTCCCCATAGGCTCCCTCTTCTTTCAGTCTCTTGAAGTTCGGCAGCTGGCCCTGGTCGATAAAGTAGTTGATGATTTGCGGGTCTGCAGCATCAATAAGCCCAAGGTAGACTCTTGTCTCGTTATTGTCGCGCTTTGCAACCATACGGTCAAGTATAAACTTTCCGTCGCGGTAGATGAGGAACTGGTGCTCTGCATACAAGACCAGTAATATCACTATTGCGTACACAAAATATCTTTTCATGATCCCTTATCACTTGTCAGGAGGATGAATTTCTCCCTAGCAGCCTTAACATCATCACTATTCAAGCTATTCATCAAAGACCTGATCTTAACTGAAAACTCTTCTGCTTTTGAAATCATGTTCTGGCAGGATTCTTCAGTTGCCTTAATAGCCTGGGCTGACACAACATAATACTGCTTGTCTATTCTTTCTTCCTTGGCAAAAGTGATGATGCTGACAAGCTCTTTTAGCCCAAATAATTCGTCAAACACAATTATTGACGCAGAGTGACTCTCAGATTTAATACCTACCTTGAACAGCAGAGCAAGCAAGGAATTGTAGGCACAGTAGTAAGCTTCTGAAGTTGCATTTTCATAAAGACGATTCTCAAACAGTATTTTTGCAGACTTCAGGCAGTCTGCAGCTTTGTTTAAGTACGAGGCCTTAACATCTTCTGAAGGCTCAACTAGTTCCAGTCTGCCTTCTCGCTTAAGTTTCTTTAAAAAATCCAATCTTCTCATAATAATCCTCCACACCCCTTACAATAATGTGATTCCGGATAATCTCTCTTATCAGTAAAGAGTCTTTATCAAAAACACCTGTTTTAATGCTAAGCCTGGAATGAAGGGTCTTGAGCCTGGCTTTTATATCCGGACTGTCTGTTTCTACATAAATGTCAATATCGCTGTCCGCTCTTGCATTTCCTTTGGCGTAGCTACCAAAAAGAACAATCATGCCTTTTGGCACGGCTTTTTTTATATCTTCAAGAATGATGGCTAATTCTGGATATTTTCCCAGCAGTCTGGATAGCCTGTAAATCTCTGCAGAGAACACACAATTCTTTGCCCTTAGATTATTTTTAATGAAGAAGACCTTATTTCTGCCTTCCCATCTGAAATCCAGCACAGTCTCCCTTACAAGCTCTTTGATTCTTCTAAACACAGTTGAGTGCGATTCGTTCAAGACGCGTGCAATTTCCCTCAGATGAGACGCACCCCTAACCAGGACAAGAAGCACTTCCAAATCTATGTTTCTATTTTGAACCATATGTATCAGGTATGAACCAATAGTATATTAATTTTGCCAAGATTTGTATCTGCTAACTGCTTCAAAACTCTCGACGGTAAATTCTTGAGCCCTGCGTTCCCGAAGGGACCAACCCCTCGCGACGGGCTCGACGTGAGATTGCTAGAGTTTTGACCTTATGCCGTTAGCAGTTACCAAGATTTTGGCTCTGGTTACAATCTCTGATGTTAATCAATACTTGTACAGCAATACCCTTCCTGAAAACACATGCACAAACCTATTTAGGACTAAGATTCACAAATTTATCCCTTACTCTCCGGACATCCTCTTTTGAGAGGCTTTCCAAAACCTGCTCGACTTTCAAGCAGAAATCGCCAGCGACTGCAGCCCTTTTCAGTATCGCCTCTTTACCAAAGTCCTTGTCATAGTATAAGGCACCCACGCGCAGATTCTTTGACTTCTCTAACTCTTTTAAAATATCGGCATCGATTATTCCTTCATCCACAAAAAAAGCCTTCAATCCGAAAATTGTGCAGTCATGAATCTCTGACTTTATGCCTGCCTTGGCAAAAAGCGCATAGACCATGAAGTACTTTGCGTAGTAGGATGTGTCAAGAATCCAGTTATATTCCTGCTTATTTTTTGCCGAGTCCAGCATGTTGAGCGCTGACCTGGATTTTCTCTTGTAAACCTCAACAAGCTGGTCGCCTGGCATATCCAGCCTAAGGCCACCGGGTTTCCTAAAGCAATAGTCACCTCCTTTCATTGTAGTACCTCCATAATTCATTTATCCAAATGTCATGGTTGAGCAGGATCACATGATTTTTCACTGCTTCCCACGCCATTGCGTTTGCCTTGGCAAGATGCTCCCTAAACTCTCCTAAGGTCATGTGCATAAGGTGGATTTCTTTTCCATAAATCCTGCCGAAATTCTCCAGAGTGCTGGTTTTTTTGTTGATAAGGCCAATATATAATAAGTCAATATCGCTTGTTTCAGACTCTGTCGATTTTGCAAAGCTACCGAAAAGCACTAAACAACCGCCCAAATTGATACTAATAAACTCGTCACGGATTTTCTTGAGGAAAAACTGGGAGTCAAGGATTAGCAAACCTTTTTTCTTTTCACTCAAGGAGAGATATTCCCTGCCCTTGTTGTTGTTTAAGTTCAGAATGTAAGTCTTGCTCTTCCCAATCTGTTTAGAGACCAAGATATTGTCATTTTCCAATAATTTCAAATGAGGCAGCAATGAGACATGGCTGACTTTGATTTGCCTTGCCATCTCCCTAATGTGGAACTGTGCTTTATAGTCAGACCTGTACAGGCTTATAATCTCTAACATATTATCAGTAATTCTTACCATATGGTAACTTTACTTACCAATATTTATAAACCTTTCTAAGTCTTGTTATTATCTCACTTTTCAACCATCCGGCCAGGGATTGCTTTTCCGTCGCGGCAGACTACTGGTGCTCTGCGAAGATAGTAAGTGAGAATATGGCAAGGTACAGAACAAACCTTCATCTGAAAATCTTGTGCTTCATTTTGACAAATATGAGCTGCAATGCTTGAAGAATGTTCTTGCATTCCTTATCGACTGCTCCGCAGGGTCTTTGTTAGCCTGAGGTATAGTATTATAGGTAAACTGGCCGCGTTTTCTCTTCTCTTCCCTGTAAATTGCAAGAAGCGTTTCTGCCCGTATTATCAGCTCCTTATAAATCACTAGAAGACTGGCGTCCAAAAGCCCTGTGTCAATAAACTGCTTTTTGAACTCATTAAACGTTTTCTTATGTATTTCTGGGGCTATAGTCTGGATATTCCTGCTTTCAATCATAGCTTTTGCGCAGTAGAATATCGCGTAATAGGAGTGTGATATCACTCCGCTATAGCAGGTCAAGTCTTCATCCAAACCAAGAATCTCCTTTATTTGAACCTTGGTTGATACTTCATACAACACTTTTGCAGAGTCAATCTCAGTCCTTGCCCTCTTGACATACATTTCAACCTTTGAATCCATATCTCATCGCCTCAAATAATATCTTGAAGTAGTGCTCTGCTCCGCTCACAAGTATGTGCTTTCTTGCAAGTTCCTTTCCATAATTAAACTCTTTGTTGATAAGCATTTGGTAGAACTCTTCCTGTGTGAAAACAAGCCCATGTATTTCCGGTATTGTTAATTCTCCCTCCTTAAGAGCGATTTCGTATTTCTTCTTTTGTTCACTATTAGGGATTATTATCGCCATGTCCAAATCGGATTCAACCTTCTGTTTTTTCTCCACATAGCTGCCCCCGATCATCAGCACGTAAAAAGGATTCCTTAGCCTGTTAGTTATTTTGGCCAAGATATTGAATGGTATGTCGCGCCTCTCGTCCCTTATGGAGTATTCGGCCATCACAAGAAAATCAAGATTTGGATTGTTATCATAATTTACTCGATATATATTTGTGTTCCCTCTTTTCTGTTCCTCAATTATTCTGAGCGCAGTGAACTTCTTCAAAGCCTCAAAAACATAATGATGTGACCTGTTACCTGTGATGTGCTTCATGTCAGAGACTGTGAATTCTTTCCAAGGTTGCCTCACAAACGGCCTTAGAAGCAGCAACTCTGTTCTTGTTAATCCATTTACTTGGATAATTCTATCCATTTTGTTGGACTAATCTGTATTTATATATAAACATAATGGATTCGAATTGAAGAAACCCTATAACTCATGGAATATTTGTGACATCTTCAAGTCACGTGTGGGCACTGGCCTTTGTCAATAAGATAGTTGACAATCTGGTGGTCTGCTGCGTCAAGGAGCAGTAAGTAGACCCTGGTCTCGTTACTATCCCTCTCAGCTATCATGCGGTCAAGTATTGCTTTTCCCTCGCGGTAGACTAGGAACTCGTGCTCTGCTAGCAGGACTAGAAAGAAAATCACACAATAGATAAAGTACCTTGATTTCATGTCAAAATAAAATCTGCTAGCCTGTAGGGCAGCATGACAGAGATACCATCAACCTTCCTTTGAACACCCAAATTAATGATAAACGAATTTTTTGGCTTATAGGCTTCCCCAAAAGACCTGATGCCAATGAAGTCCTCCTTTTTTAAGGTTTTTTTGAATTTTACCTCCACTGGAATCTGTGCCTGTTTATTGTCAATGACTATGTCCACCTCGTGTTTGTTCTTGTCCTGCCAAAACTTCAGGCAATCGGATCGAATTCCTATCTTGAGGAGTTCTGACAGGCAATAGCCCTCAAACAGGAATCCGCTGTCCTCACGAAGGTGGAGTGGATTGAAATTGTTCACAAAGTAATTGCGGACACCATTATCGACAAAATAAACCTTAGGAATCTTCACGAGCTCCTTGTTCCTGTTGCGAAAAAATGGCCTTATAACGGAAATCAGGTAAGTCTCCTTGAGAATTTCAATATACTGCTTAAGCTTAGTGAAATTTAAGGAAGAGGCACTACAAGCTTCATCAAACTTGATCTTTTGCCCATTGTTAATTGTTTTGCCAATTCATCGTCAGGTCTTACGCTGCGCTCCAGACCATGACGAATTCTTGGCAAAACAATTAATTTTTTAAGGTCTACTACATATGTCACCATTGTGGGCTCTCCCCACCCCCAAAGTTTTATTCGTCATAAAACAAAGGTGGGGAAACCCACTTATAATCCTAACTCGCAAACAAGCCGTTCTAGCAGTAAGTGCTAACCGAAAAAAGCAAGTAGTAGTTCTTCCCAAGAGATTGTATGGTTTGTGAGGATTGTAAGCCTGAGTTTGATCAACTGGTTAAACGAGTAGAACAACTGGAGAGGCGGTTGCTTGCTTATGAGAATGCTCATACGCCTCCTAGCTTGTCGAAGAAGCAGCGCCCGAAGAGTCCTCCTGGTGGGAAGGTAGGCGCTAGCTCTGGGCATCCTAAATGGGAGAGAAAAGAGCCAGAGCCTACTGGTTCGGTGGAGTATGTGGAGGATGCTTGCCCGCACTGTAACTCAAAACTCGGAAAGCCTTTCAAGACAGTCAGATTGCTGGAAGAGGAGATTCCTGAACCTCAACCTGTTGAAGTGATTGAGCACTTGGTGAACCACTATGCTTGCCCTGCTTGCGGCAAGCATATCACCGCTAGGAATGCTGCTTCAAAAGGAAGGTTCGGAAGCAATGTCTTGACGCATGTGACTCTGCTCAAGTACGATGACCGTCTGCCTTTGCGAAAAGTGGTCAGCAGCTTAAGCCGGCACTACGGACTAAGCTTGACAGATGTCAGCGTGCTCAACATCACCCACAAGGTTGCTGGAGTACTCCAAGCACCATATGAGGATATCATTCGCAGGGTACGGCAGGCAAAAGTCATCTACGCTGACGAGACACAGCTCAAGGTAAATGGCGTAACCTACTGAGTATGGACATTTGTCACAGCTACCGAGACACTGTTTGTCATCAGAAAAAGCAGGGCGAAGAAGGTCGTTGAAGAAATACTCGGAACAATCTTCAAAGGTGTTATCTGCTGTGATGGCTGGACAGCATACAGCCAGTATTCCAGCAACTTGCAACGGTGCTGGGCGCACCTCCTGCGAGAAGCCAAACAAGCAGCAGAGAACTACGCAAGCTTCCAAGGATTCTACGCTGCTTTCAAGCTCCTCTACAAGAAAATCCTGAAGGCAAGACGCAGGCCTCCCAACAAGCACAAGAGGGAAGGCCTCAGGCAGCGGCTTGAGGCAGAGCTCGACCAGCTCTTAGGACAAATCAGTGCCTACACAATGTTCAGGAAGTTTGCCACCAAGGTACGTAACGGCATGGATTACTGGTTCACTTGCATAACGAATCTCGACGTTGAGTCAACCAACAACACCGCAGAGCGAGTTCTGCGAGAGCTCGTTATCCAGCGCAAAATCATGGGAGGACTCCGAGCAGAACATGGAGCAGACACCATGCAAGTAATCACCACAATGATCGCAACACTGAAACAACAAGGACTGCCGCTACACTCCACAATCAAAGCCCATCTCGAAAGCCGTTAGCACTTACTTCTAGCAATTAATCTTATATATACATGACTGTTTGATTGTATAAGAATACGCATGAATATTCCTGAAATACAGGAGATAAGTGATGAATTCATTAACTCTACCTCTCTGAAAACACAGAAAAACCCAATTTCTTTATGGGGCACTGTACCAAACGCTCCTGCTCACATGGGCATTGATAAATTCATCTTTTTCCAGAGAAGATTAATCCAATCACAATTTGAACATATCATTATTTTAGATGATTGTGAGATGCTAAAGGACGAGTTTTATAGCAAAAAGATAGAATACTACCATCATCTATTTAAGATTTCCAATATTGACACTGCAAAAATTGTGCTTACATCCAACCTTAGAAATAAGTCAGGGTACCTCGATGATTTTAAACAGCTGTGTAAGGTGGCAAAACTAAACAATTTAAGAAAAGCCCTTAAGGACTCAAAATCCAATCCCTCACTAGAGTTTATTCTCAATCCTATATACCAGATTGTAGATGCCTTACATCTTAACATAGACTTGGCATTCGGCGCCTTTGCTCAAAGAAGGGTATATATGCAGGCACGTGAGTTATGCAAAAGATTGGAACGTAAGGTTCTTGCATGCTGTTTTATAACACTCACAAAAGATATAAATGGAGATCTCCTCATGAATAGCACTTCGAAGACGCGAATATCCTTGCATGAGACAAAAAAATCATTACTAAATAAAATCAACAGAATCGCCATCCATCGAAGCATCAAGGATACTATTGCATGGGATTTATTTGATTATTCGATTTTGCCATATAGCAAAGGTATAAGTTTTGATGACAGGAAAATATCCTGTGCTCAAGAAATTGAAGATCTTATAAACAACGGAAAAGTTTTGCCTGAGATGGTAAGGCAAGTATTATTTGTAGAATTGAGCAAAAGACTAGAACTTATTGAAGCTCAATTCCCGCACACAATGATTTCATGGATAGATACTAGAAGGTTCATCATATGATGGTTAGAGGAAATTCAGTTAACAAAAGTCTTAAGGGTGTACAAAGCACATTGTTTGCACAACAGACACCACCAGTCTCCCATAAAAATAGTCACCTAATAGATAAGCAAATGAAAAGATTCCTATCTCATTTTAAAGGATTCTGGATTCAACGGAAACGGAGTATCATCCAGGAAGCTGTCAAATGCACAAGGACACCTATAAAATATCACATACAGGATTATTATTATGTGTTGCGATTTATTGGAAATTTACCAAAGGAAATAAAATATCGAAAGTCAAAAAATTTAAGGCTGGTTCCAAAAGGCAAAGTCCTCCTTGCTCTATCATCCAATGAACCCATTATTATGTCGACCATACCCATCATCTATTCGTTGCTTGCTGGAAATCAAGTGTATGTTAGTCCGTCATCACAAAATTATAGCATAGTCAAAATGATTCTGAGTATAATGATAAAAGCAGGAGTTAATAAAGGACAAATGAGTATACTAAAAATTAAGAAAAAAAAGATATCTCAAACATTAAAGAATTTGGATATTAATTGCGTATTCTGGTTCGGGTCATCTAACGTTATCTCAAAAGTGTCTCAAGAAATACCTATGCCTTTTGTTGAGTTCATTCCTGAAGCAGAAGGTAATGACCTATGTTATGTTGATGAAAGAGTCAATTATCCACAAGTGGCTAAGATAATAATCAATTCCCTTGTAACACATAATGGTCAAGTGTGTAATGCAATTAAAGGCGTTTTAGTACATAAAAATTCGTGGCGTACGATTGTAAATGAAATTGTACAAAAGTTTGATTCAATTCGAATGGGACCATGTTTTGACATCAATACTGATTGTTCAGGCGATACATCATTGAATGCTTTTTTAGTCGAAAAAAAAAGGCAAATCGCAGGCCCAAGAACAAAAGTGTTGTCAAAATCAAACAATATGCCATTTATAATTGTCAATCCAAAAATGAATAGAACTTGCTTAGAAATGAGTAGTTTTGGATCTCTGATCTGGGTTCATAAAGTAAATTCAATCTCTGAAGCCAACCGACTCATAGCTAGATCAAGGCATGGATTGGGTTTTACGGTATTTTCGGATGATCCTCAAAGTCTAAAACTGATTAAATCTGATGCTGGGCGTATCAGTGTAAACGAAGACCCTCTGGAGGTCTCACCATTTAGTCCATGGGGTGGGTTAAAACTTTCTGGAAATTCAGGTCCAGATTTTTGGCTTGAAAAATTTTCTAATAGACAATACATCACTGGAGGTATTTAAGCATGAAAAAAGTCATGGTTGTGGATGTGACTCTTCGTGATGGTGGATATATCAATAATTATGGTTTCACAATGGAGAATGTGATCACACTGAGCAGGGCGTTGGAGAAGGCAGGAGTACAGATGATGGAGATTGGACATGGTTATGGACTTGGTGCTGAACGGCTTCTTGGAAAAATGGCTTGTACAGATGAGGAGTATATCTCAGGTATGAAAGGTAAGCTAACAAAGGCAAAGTATGGTATGTTTGCTATGAGTGGCATTTGTACAGTGGATGATGTCAAAATGGCTCGAAGGCTTGGATTGGATTTCATAAGGATTGGTTTCGTTGATGTGGAAGGCCCTCACGGATTAAAAGTTGCCAAGGAAATATTTAGCACAGCATTACAGGAAGGTTTGTGGGTGTCAGCTAATATCCTTAAAAACAATATTTATACAATTCCCGAGTTGATTGATGTATGTAAGAAAATCCAAGAGCTTCAAATAAAAAATGTTTATCTTGTAGATAGCACAGGGGGAATCCTTCCATATGAGATGAGAGAACATGTTGAGATTATTAAAAAGAACTTTGGATTCAACATTGGAATTCATGCCCATCAAAACCTTGATCTTGGTGTCGCTAATTCTATTGATGCTGTAAAAGCCGGAGCACATATGGTTGATGGCACTCTAATGGGGATCGGCAGAGATGCAGGTAACGCACAGATTGAAATTCTAATTGCGGTTCTCAAGAGGATGGGATATGATTCGGGCATTGATTTATACCAAATGATGGACATCTCTGATGGATTACTTCAGTCAATTATTGGTAATCGTTTTGGTGTTAAATCTGATTGTTTGATGCTTGGATTTGCAAAAATCCATAGCATGGCTTTGGATGTTTGTAAGAGACTTGGCAAAAGTCATAATCTAGATTGGAGAGACATTTTACAATACCTTAATAAGAAGAATATAAAATTTGAGGATGAGACCTTGATAGAAGGGTATGTGAAAGAACTGACTGGTGGAAAATGAAAATAAGTTTCATAGGTGATTTTCTCCCAATGGGAAAGTATGAAAATTTCCTTAAAAAAGATTTTATCATACAAATGCATCCCTCAAAGAATTCTAATGATGAGATGTATGAATGTGTCAAAGGTGCGGAAATTATAGTAACACATGATCGGTTTGACTCGGAACTCATTCAACGGCTTGATGGATTGAAACTGCTTATATCATGGAGTACTGGATTGGATAATATAGATATTGAGGCGGCCAGGAATAAAGGAATTCAAGTGATAAACACAAAAAACTACTGTTCACAGGCAGTGGCAGAACATGTATTTAGTCTAATATTCAGTCTCGCAAGAAAAATACCTCAAGCAATAGCGGAAGTTAACAATAGGTCATGGGACTGCCTGCCATATAAGGGTATTGAACTGAAGGGTAAAACGCTGGGGCTGGTGGGATACGGAAACATTGGGAAAATTGTTGATAAAACTGCACAGGCATTAGATATGAAAACTCTGATTAATTGTAGGTCCAAATTGGCCCTTCCTAATTATTGCAGTCTGGATGTGCTTTTAATGAAAAGTGATTTTGTCTGTTTATGCCTTAGTCTTAATGAATCTTCTGAGTTATTACTTGATTCAACAAAGTTTGACATAATGAAATCAACAGCCTTTCTCGTGAATATTAGTCGCGGGAAGATAATAAATGAAGATCATCTAATAGATGCTCTGATGAAGAGAAAAATATCGGGAGCCGGCCTTGATGTAATCAACGATGAACCAAAAGTTTCGCAGAAACTCATTGGAGTACCAAACCTGATTATTACTCCGCATATTGCTTGGCTGACAGAAGAATCTGTCGCCGCTGGTGCTAAACTCATTTATGACATAATTAAAGGTTATAGCAAATGATAATATTGTTCGAAGGAACTGACCTTACTGGTAAATCCACTCTAGCTGAAGCTTTGTGTGAACGGCTTTCACACCAAAGATACAAATGTTGTAAGCGGCCAATTCTGCTCAAGGAAGGATTTTTTAATGAAATAAATAAAGCAGTTTTGAAGAAAAATTTCCTACAACCGTTACATAACATTATGTTTGCGTTTTCCATGGCGTACGATGGGTTACATAGGCAAAAAGACAGTAGCAAAGTGTTGATCCAAGACAGATATTTTCCCAGCCTAATGTCTTATGCTAGATCAAAGAAGCAGTTTGGTTCTCTCCTACTCAAACTCTTGAGTCCTATGTACATTAACCCGGATTTTTGCATAATGGTTACATGTAGTAAAGAGAAAAGGATAAGAAATTACAGGGAAAGGAGCAAAAAGTGTTACACTGATACCCTGGTTTCAAAAGACTTTGAATTCTTGCTTCAACAGGAAGCTGAAATACGGGAAATCCTTCACACCAGAGGAATCCCGACCATCGAGATTGACACAACTCATGTTCAGACAGAAACATCACTTAACCAGATAATATCTGAATTAAAAGCAAGGAGTATCTATTTTAAAGATGTTGCCTGAATTAGATAAAGGATGGAATAGATTTATTGAAGTGGGAGTTGAGATAGCCCCATTTGGTGCCGAGTTTAGAGAGTACAGAAGATTATTGGAGAAATCACAATATTGGAGTCGCTCAAAAATATATCATTATCAGCTAGCTCACTTGAAGAAAATAGTAAAATACTGCTATGACAATGTTCCATATTATCGTAAGCTTTTTCAGAAATATTCCATTGCTAAAGACTTGAAGAGCCTCAAAGATTTTAGAAAGATACCTATATTGAAAAAAGAGACCATTCTGAAAAAACCAGACGAATTTGTATCACTTGAATTCAGCAAATTTTTTCCCAATAAGTTCTCTTCTTCGGGAACAACTGGAAAAAAATTATGGTTCTATCTTGACCAAAAAAATTGGGATATTGAAAAAGCCGCTATATGGAGGCATTTCAACATAGCAGGTTATCATCACGGAGAACCAGGGGTTATGTTTTATCCTTTTGATCCAAGTGTTACCGAAAATGTTATATACAATCCTTATCTGAAGTGGCACATGCTAAATATTAAGAATTTAAGTGATTCTTTACTGCTCAAGCATGTAAAACAAATCAAAGAGATTGAACCACGTTGCATCTGGGGGTATCCTTCTGTCCTGTATAGGTTTGCCAGGTTTCTTCAAGTTAACGGAATCAAACTGGAGATCCCAATAATATTAACCACATCCGAACCCGTGTATAATCATCAAAAAGAGTTCATTGAGAAGCATATTACGGGGAGACTATTTGATTGGTATGGTATGAGTGAGCATACAGTTTCTGCCAGTCACTGCGAGGAGCATGAATATCACATAAATGAAGAATATGTATATATGGAGTTAGTTAAGGATGGGGGACTGCAAAAGATAGTAGGGACATCTCTTTATAATTACTCAATGCCTTTTCTGCGTTTTGATTCCGAAGATTTCGGAAAAATTAAGAGACTAAATTGTAGATGCAAAAGAAAATCTAGGATACTTGAAGAAGTTATTGGTAGAAGAAGAGATATCATTAAAACAAAGACTGGAGAATATATACTGAGACACAGTATGTTCATTTTTGGCCATGAAAGTATAAAAGAATTCCAACTACACCAGCTTGATGTAGGCAGCATCGTCCTACACATAGTTCCAAATGGCAAGATAAACCCAGGAGATCTAAAAAAAATTCGGGATGAACTGCTTACTTATTTAGATTTTAGTGTTGATTTGAAGATACAAATTCATAAACGCCTGAATAAGAAGGGACAAAAGCAGCTTGTGTTTAAGTCTGATTTGGCGGAACATCAATGAGTAAGAAATATAACCTGTTATTAGCCGGACCGGTAAATGTGTCCCAGAAAGTAAAAGAAGCTCTTCAATATCCGGAGATAGGTCATAGAGAAGAAGAATTCCAAATTCTGTATTCATCAATAAGAAAGCAATTATTGAAAGTCTTTAGGGCAAATCATAAAGAGCATCATATTGTGGTTATCTCTGGTTCAGGTACAGCAGCAATGGAATCAGTAATATCGTCCCTGAAGAAGACTTCCATACTCTTCTTGACCAATGGTACCTTTGGAGACAGACTTCGAGACCTTGGAAAACTACACGGCCACAACGTCATAGAATACAATGCAGGAGTGGAAAGTCTGAATCTTGTTGAGATTGAAAGAATTCTTAATAATAATAAGACAATAAGGTATATTTCAATTGTTCACTGTGAGACAAGCACAGGCAGATTAAATCCTATTGACCGCATAAAGCAATTGGCACAGAAATACAAGAAAAAACTTATTATAGATGCAATGTCTAGCCTTGGAGCAGAAAAGTTCACGATGGCAGGAGTTGATATCTGTTTCTCCAATACTAACAAAAGCATAGAAGGTGTGCCTGTGCTTTCGTTTGTTTGCACAAGAAAGGATGCGATGAATGAACTGAGGGAGATAGGGCGCTGTTTTTACCTTGATCTTAGGAGGTATATTGGATACTCTGAAAAAAACCAAACTCCCTATACCCCGGCAATCCCTTTATTTTTTAGTTTAAGCCAATCTCTAGACGAAATCTTGAGGGAAGGAGTTAGTAATAGAATCCTTCGTTATAAGAAACGCACGGCATATTTCAAGAATAACCTCCTAAAATTAGGGTTAAACATTCGCGTAAAAGAAAAACAAGAGCAATCAAATGTTTGTTCATTCTTCAGTTTTCCTCCACATACAAATCCTAAGAACCTTTTCAAATTTCTAAGAACACATGGGTTCATTATTTACCCATCACGATATAGTAAGCTTGAGGCTCAGATATCATGGCTCGCAAGCACACCAAAAAAGGAGATTGATAGGTTCATTAGCTTGTTGAAGGAATTCCTAAAGAGATCATAAATCAAACCTACCAGCAAACGTAATTTTGCTGTAACTTTGTTTAGTTATTCTTATCCTCTACTAACAATTCTATATATCCAATCTTCTTCCCTATCCTTATAGAATACCTACCAGGTCCAAGTGTTCTATAAATATCACTAACAAGTTCTTCTCCAAGTTTTATTGCATTCTGTTGAATCAACCGTCTAACATGACTTTTAGAGTCAAAAAGGCCAGTTTCAACAATCATTTCAGTTAATAGACCTGGCCTAACATGATATTGAGGAAGTTCATTTGGAATTCCTCTATTCTGATACTGAAGCTCAAATCGTTTTTCAACTTGTCTTGCATGATCAGCCCCATAATATGAAGAGGTGATATCAAACGCAAGTTGTTTCTTTGCTTCCATGGGGTCAACTTTGCCATAGACAACATCATCAATACAGTCAACACCCAGGCTGGATATTATTGGATACCAATTTATCATTGTTTTATCATCGATTGACATTGTCTTATGATACATATCAAATGCGCTATCTGAAACATTGATTGTATTTCCCTTGGATTTGCTCATTTTTTCAACACCATCAAGACCGAGAATAGTCGGAAAAGTCATAATAACTTCTGGTTTTTGAAAGAATCTGCGCTGAAAATCCCTTGTAAACATAAAATTAAAAAGTTGATCGTTTCCACCTATTTCAATATCAGCAACAAGTGCAACTGAGTCATATGCTTGTAGTATTGGATAGGCTAGTTCGCTAAAGACTATGCTAATATTTTTTTCATATCTTTCTTTGAAATCATCACGCTGCAGTAATTGATTTATGGAGACTTTTGAGTAGATATTGGTCAAGAACATAAGATGATCCATACCATTTAACCATTTACTATTATGTTCTATCCTGGTTTTTTCTGGATCCAAAACCTTGAATATCTGGTTTTTGTAGTTTTTCATATAAGCGTTGACCTGTTCAGGCGTAATTACCTGCCTTTTGTCCAGGTTTCCAGTTGGGTCACCGATTCGCGCTGTTGCATCACCAAAAATCATCACTGTATCATGACCGAAATCCTGAAATCTCTTCAATACATGAACCGGAATCATATGGCCTATATGTAATGATTCAGCAGTAGGATCTGCACCAAGTTTGACTATCAGAGGTTTACCACTGGAACAACTGTTAAAAAGTCGTTCTTCCAATTCTTCCGGCTTTTCAAGATGCAATAGGCCTTTTGTAAGTTCCCTGAATTGTAGTTTGTAGTCCACCATATCATCAAGAGGAATATGCCCGAATATAATAATGTTGTTATCTCCCAAGAGTAAATTTTCAAATGATTTGCCTTTACATAGGAATATTTAAATAATTTACTGCAGTCGCATGCATCACGATGGACAACAGAGCAAAATTTGAACTTATATCAAGGAATTTGGAGGAAGTACTTACACCCGCAGATTTAATGAAACTTATTGAAAATGATGAGCCTTTAAAGCATTATATTGGTTTTGAAATAAGTGGTAAGGTGCATCTTGGAACTGGACTTATGTGTATGTCCAAAATTAAGGATTTCATGGATGCAGGTGTAGATGTTTCTGTGTTTCTTGCTGACTGGCATAGTTGGATTAATGATAAACTTGGTGGGGATAGAGAAGTTATCAAAAAAATTGCCGTCGGATATTTCAAAGAAGCGGTAAAGGCTAGCCTTCTTTGTCTTGGTGGTAATCCTGAAAAAATAAGATTTGTACTTGGTACAGATCTTTATCACAATAATGACCCTTATTGGGCAACTATGATTGATGTAAGCAAAAATACGACTCTAGGCAGGATGACTAGGAGCATTACAATCCTTGGAAGAAAAGAAGGGGAGGGAGTTGATTTTGCAAAATTGATCTATCCTGCAATGCAGGTTTCAGATATTTTTATTCAGAAATTGAACATGCCTCATGCAGGAATTGATCAAAGGAAAGCGCAGGTAATTGCAAGAGAAGTTGCTTTAAAAATGAACGTAAGTCAAATTACTGATAGAAATGGTAATAAAATCAAACCTGTTGCCCTTCATCATCATCTGTTACTAGGTCTTGGAAAACCTCCTGTATGGCCTGTTCCTCAAGACAAATTACAGGATTTATGGTCATCAATGAAGATGAGCAAGTCCAAGCCGGACACCTGTGTTTTTGTTCACGACAGTCCTGATGAAATTAAAAGAAAGATTGCAAAGGCATTCTGCCCTGAAGGTGAAACTGTGTTCAATCCAATACTTGATTGGGCAAAATATTTGTTATTCAGAGAGACGACAGATGAGATTACTGTAAAAAGGCCAGAAAAATTCGGTGGAACTGTTGTATATACAACTTACGAAAAACTTGAAAAAGATTTTGCAGACAAAAAAATTCATCCAATGGACCTTAAAGATTCAGTTGCTGAAAGTCTAATTAAACTACTTGAACCTGCACGAATCCATTTTGAAAAGCCTGAGATCAAAAAGACGTTGGATCAGCTTAATAAACTCATAACCACGAGGTGATTTCATTTTTTTTGTATGCTATTCTAGCCCAAGTTTGACAGTTTGCTGATTATTTAGCTGGAAAATATCATTTGACAGATGTTGTCTTTCTGAGGAATTTCTGTTCAAAAACTCATGTTATGCCCTGATTTTGGCAGCAAACCAGCTCGTTTATCTGGTCGAAGTTCGAAAAAATGCTTCGTTTTGAGCCCAAACTTTGGATTTCAACCGTAACTGTCAAATTCATC
>JBDRIZ010000168.1:0-3341 GCA_043815525.1 Candidatus Woesearchaeota archaeon | reverse complement strand
CCTTCTTCTATTGTGCAATATGATTCTTGCGAGTACTTGGTTTAGTTGCGCTAGTGGTCTTAGCTTCATGAGAAGCCGATTCTTTCTCTTGAAGCTTGAGTGGAAGCTCTCGCAGTGGCTTCTTTGGTGGTATTCAGTAAGCCAGGTCATCACATCATAGTATAACTCTAAATACATGGTTTTCCAGGCAAGACTTCCGTTCAAATTGTTGTCTCTTCTGGGAAAGATGTAGGGAATCATCTCCAGTTCAGCAATCTGCTGAACCAACTTTCTGTTATTGAATCCAGCATCAAGCCTTAAGCTGCCACCTTCCACTTGTGTGATAAGCTGGCTCATCACTTCGTGCTCGTTTCGGTTTCCGAGCTCGAAAGCCTGGACAATCTCTCTGGAATCAATGATGCTTACCATGTATGAGGCATACTTTTTCGCTGCCTCATAATTCTGCTTTCGGCTTTTCTCAAGCCCTGAGCCGTCCCCACAAAGCCTGCCGTCCGACTCCTTTGTGCAAACAAAGACTTGGCGCAGTATGCGAGAAACATCCAACCGGTCATAGGCTTCGCCTATGACCCGATCATCCAATTGCTCGCTGATACCTACATACGGTCCAAGCACCTTGAGCCATCCCTGGCTGGTTCGCTCAACAAAACCCAGGGCCTCGCAGATAAGCACTGCTTTCGCGAGAGTCCTTGGGTTGGTAAGAGGCCTCCCAACCCTTCCACTCCTATCAGGGCACTCACATGTATCAACTGATTCCTTGATAAAGTCTAGGACATCAGAAGCCTCTTCAACCTGGGAAAGCGTGTATTCAGGCCAAGAGATCTCTCTTGGCTCTTCACTCTCGTAGAAGTCTTTCTCCCGGAGCAAAGGGACCATCTGCCTAAACTCTTTGTTTGGAAGCTTCGTCATATAAATCACCTCAAAAAGCAGATATATGTGCCTAACTACTATTTGCTTTTTTCTATACTACAAGATACAAATATTTATATACTACTTGTGCCTAAGTATTACCGTGGCCTACATCCGCAAGAAAAAAATCAAAAACAATTCTTACTACTACATAGTCCAAGGAAAATACGACACAAAAGGACGAGTCAAACAAAAAGTCATCAGGTACCTGGGAACAATCAAAAATATTCTAGAAAAATTTGACTTCTGGGACCAACAACACTAGATAATTTCCGCGCAAACTCGGATTTGATTTATTTTTGGCACGAACATTCCTCGCGCAACTTGTGCATCTTTGAAAAAATATTAATAAAACTTGTATTTATTCACAGAAATGTCAAAGGCAGGAAAGATTGTACGATTGGCTAAGTCATTTCTTAGGCAGGAACCTACTCCCCATCAAATGAATGTGCTACCTTCCTATGATTGCAACCTGCGCTGCTCGTATTGCAACCAATATGGTGATAGAAGTAGAAAAATGGATTTTGCGTCCTTCAAGGCAGTTGTTGAAAAGGCAGAAGAGTTGCGGGCAGGGTACTTTAACTTCACAGGGGGTGAGCCCTTGATGTGGCAGTACTTAATTGAATCAGTTGCTTATCTTTCCCAAAAAAATATTGGGTCGCATGTAACATCAAATGGATTCCTCCTGGACGACAGAATGGTAACGGAGCTTGGATCCGCAGGGCTGGACTCAATCTGTATTTCACTCGATGGAATCAGCAACATCGAAAAATCCGAAAAAAGTCTTGCGAGACATGAGCATGATTTAACAGAGAGACTTCACTATCTAAGAAAAAACCACCATGTAATAATTGAGATTAATTCAGTAGTCAATGCTGCGAATGCAGACCAGGTGCCATTGTTGCTGGATTTCGCCAAGAGAAACAAGTTTTTTCTATCGCTCGGAATAGAGGTACCCACAATTGGCACAAGACAGCAAGAGCACACCAACTACATGAAAAAAGAGCTGTCTGAAGCGAAGAAGGATGAAAAGTGGTTTCTCATAGATCCTACTGAATACGCTGATATGCCTGTGTTCGACTGTTTTATGGCAAAGAAAAAAACCTTGAGCATAGGACCTGACTTGAAGATTCAATACTGCTTTAAAACAAAAAAGACTGCAGGATCAATACTCGAATTCAGCCAAAGAGACTATCCTGCTTATCTTGAAGAACTGAGAAAGCATATCGGGTGGTGCAATCCACAATGTGCCTCCAAATGCGCATATATGGGACAATATTATCTCAAGCATCCTGGTGCGTTAATCAAAATGCTTTATAAAGAAATACTCGTGCAACAGAAAGCCAGAATGGGATAGCAACAGCTTTCGCAGTAAGGGCGATCACCGAGACTTCTTTACATGCTGCTTGAAGTCTTCAGCTAAAGAGGCGAATTGGCCTCTTAGGTATGAATGGTCTGACTTAAGTTCAACTAACACCAATCCAATCGTAAATAAAGCACCGAGATTGAAAATAAGCAGGCCAAGTATTATGTCCTCTGTAGCCCAAGAGCCTCCAAGAATGTGCCTGATTATCTGGAAGATGAGATAAAAGGCAAAGATTGTCAGGAGCATCTGAGCTATTTTTTCTGCACGAGCAAGAAACCCCTGCATTCACCCTAGCCTCCTCAAAACAAGCCAAAAGACAGCCACTATCAGGACAATCAGGATAATCCAAAGGAAGTAGCTTTGAGCTTTTTTTCTCAGGTTGTATAATGTCCAGGCAACAATGCTTAAATGAGTTTTGGCATAAAAAATGAATGATTTCTGAGAAAAGCAAAAATGAGGATGGTCACCGAGATTCGTTTAATAAAGGGCGGCCGTCGGGATTTGAACCCGAGCCAGGGGATCTCTGTCCAAACTCGCAGGCTGCGTATTAAACAGGTGAGGTCCACAGTCCCCTATGCTAATTGCCCCACTAACATTCCAGGCTACACTACAGCCGCCATAAGCAACTTGAAGAAACAGAATTTCTTATAAATGTTACTACAGAGGCAGATGCTTGACGCATTCCCTCAAAACATCCTTGATCTGCTTTAAAAGATTTGAAGTCTCAGTACCAGAATATGAGACTGTTCCTAACTTGAGAAATACCTTTTCGTGCTTGTTATCCAGATCATTAACTATCTTTGAAAGCTCTCTTAAGGATGAATCATCAATAAAATGCAACAATTTCTTCACTTCATTTTCAGGCGGACATTGAGGTCCAAAAAAAATTCTACAAAGGAGCATCATTTGCTTCTAAGCATATTCAATATTATAGCAAATTGCATAAATAATCAAACTTATAGATGTGCAATTTGCTAAATACCTGAATTTTTTCTACTTTTTATACACAACGCCTATTGCTTTGAGTAGTTGTTTTTGTTTTGGTTCAAGAGGCACATGTAAACTCCAC
>JBDRIZ010000167.1:0-2775 GCA_043815525.1 Candidatus Woesearchaeota archaeon | reverse complement strand
TCAGCTATCTGAAGGAGCTGTTCCGCATCATTATAAGCATCCTTGTACTGTTCTATGAATTGTTTCTGCAATTTGTTGTCTTCAATCACGAAGTAATACACTAATGCATGATAAGTGAGTTTGTGTACGCCTATTTCTGATTTGATTTTTTTGTTGGAATATGCAAGTAATGATATTGCCGCGAAGAACATTGAATAATAGGACGTATTGATAACCCACATGCAAGTATCCAGGTTTTCTTCTTCTGCTAACCCTAGCAGTCTTTTTGATACTTGGAGAGAATTGATGGCTTTGTCAAGAAAGAAACTTTTTTGGTTTGATGGCGGATTGATGATTTTGCCGTCCTTGACTAACTTTTGGATGATTGATCTGCTTTCTTCCAAGTCTTTCTTATCCAACATAGTATCTTCTCCTTAAATTCAGGAATTGTTCTGCGCCATATAAAATCACGTGTTTTTTGAGTAATTCATTCCCCACATTGAATTTGTGAGGGGTGTTCCACATCTCAATTAACCCTTTCTCTGTTGTTACCTGAATATGTGTTTGGCTTATTGTCATAACATTTTTGGCTGCTTTATCAAATTTGTTAAAATCATAGTCATCAGGTATCACGAAAAGGATGTCTATGTCAGATTCTTTTTTGGCAGTTTTCTCAGCATAGGATCCAAACACCAGACATATGTACTGGTTGTAGTTAAGATTTTTGAGGTCCTTATCCAGTAGCCTAAGTAGAGAATACCTTGCAACCAGATCTCTTTTTCTCTCCAGTTCTGCATAGACATATTCTGGGTATGTCTCCTTTAGATTAAGTTCCACTAGGATGCTTTTGCCCTTACTTTTCTGTGTGATCAATCCCTTCTTGACCAACCAGCCAATTGACCGATGAACTTGCGCATATGGTAATCTGAGTATGGTAGACAGTTGCCTCTTAGTATATGCTTCTGTCAGGTCACTAAAAAGCTGATTTAAGGCCTTTGTTTCAGTTAAGCTTAACATATATAACACCAAAGATATAATATAATATCTAAAGTGATATATAAATTTATCTGTTGAAAATATCTTTGGAGTGGCCACCATCCCCTGGAGCCATAGCCACTGAGAAAGGTTTTGCGGATTCGCAGAAATCTGTTCATTTGATTCGTGGCATAATTGTTAGTCACCTCTCTTTTTGCTCTTCCTGATAGAGATTGACAACGATAATTCTTTTATTTTTTCCAACAATTACACTTCAATGTTTACCAGTAAGCCTTTTTTACATCCTCGGGGCTTAAGTTGCACACGCTTAGAAACCAACATCCTTTGATTCAATGATTGTCTACTATAGCTACGCAAGGGATGTGGCCAAGATTCTTGCCGGTGAATTATTCAAGTCCTATTGCAAACCTCAGAAATTTATATATGGATTCTGCGTCACAGTGCTCCGGGTATAACACAAACCTGTTTCCAAGATGATAGGGATTGTTCTCTGGATATTCTTTCAACGCCCTGTCTATCGCACCTGGACTACAGATAGGCGAATAGAAGTATACCACCCTGTTGATATCTCCCGACCGAGATCTGTAACGCTCAAAGAACCATTCAGTGAATTTATGATAACTTACTGCACCGAAGGTAAAATCAAGACGGCCGGGTTTTATTTGTCTTACTAAGTCAAGGAAGACTGCATCCAGTCGGCGTTGGCGAATATCTACGTCCTTGATAATCTCATCAACACTGTGATAGGCCCTGAATACCGCCCTTTCACCATAACGAAGATTCATATAATTGGTTTGACAATACATTTGATAAGTTTCCCGAACCCCACCAGTAGTAAAATATACGTTTGGGATACTATCACAATCAATTTGTTTAGATCCGGCCATAGCTTTTCACACCTTCCTGGACAAAAACAAGGGATGTTTCCTCAAAAGATAATTCTATCTCGCGCTCGTTCATTTTCATGCACTCTCAAAGGTTACCATCCCAAAGTAAACAGATAACTACATTTAAATAGTAGTAACTCCTATTGGGAGTAGGAAATGGAGAAAGAGCTAAGGAGACTGGGATTAACTGCGTATGAAACAAAGGTCTATTTGACTTTACTTAAGGAAGGTCCTAAAAAAGGTGGGGAGACATCAAGGCTTTCTCAGGTTCCAAATGGAAAAACATACGAGGCATTAGAAAACCTTCAACATAAAGGCTTTGTTTCAGTGCTTCCATTCAGACCAAAGGTTTTTTCTCCGATTAGTCCTGAGGTGGCAATCAAGCATTATTCTTCGATTAGAATAGAAGAGCTCAATAGATTAGAGGGACAGTTAATCCAAAAGTCAAAAAACTTATTGAAACCTATGAAACAGAATCCAGAGGTTATTGACAAGTTTACTTTAATTCGCGGCTTTAAGAATGAAAGGCAATTTTCCAAGTATAATTATGATAATGCCAACAGATATGTAAAGAATATTTCAACTTATGAATTTGTTTCCTCTTATGCAAGAGCTGAGGCAAGAAAAAGAGGAGTACAAATCTACCAAATTGCTACCAACCCTTCGATTAATCTTAAGAAAAAGGCACAACTGGAGAAAGACGTTAAAATAAGATACTACCCATTAGAAGAATTGCGCTTAAGGATAATTGATGGGAATAAGTCAATGATTGGTTTTGTCAATCCTGATAACAATCAAGATAGGATTGGAATGTTTATTGAAAGCAAAGAATTATCTGAGGCATTGGAACTCTATTTTGATCAGATTTGGAAAAAGGCTAAAGTGATTAAGTAAGGTTTAATATTTTTAGTCA
>JBDRIZ010000166.1:0-2912 GCA_043815525.1 Candidatus Woesearchaeota archaeon | reverse complement strand
AGAAATGGCAGCATAGTCGCAGTGCAGCAGCTTCTAACGATAGATAAGAGCAGCCTTGCAGTGCTTGTGCTGTCTTCAATAGTCGCAGGAGGAATAGCACTTGTGCTTACATTATCAATAGCAAAAGCATTTGCCAGATGGATTACCAAAATTGACAACGCAAAGGTATCAGCAATAGTCATCTGCTTTGTCGCATCACTGGTTATGCTGATAACCGGCAGTTTGGGGTTGCTTGTTCTTGCAGTGAGCACTGCAATAGGATTAGTTAGCGCAACAGCAGGAATCAGCAGAACACACTCGATGGGATGCATACTATTGCCAGTAATCATCTATTACCTGTAAAGTTTTAAAAAAGGTGAGCGCGTACCTTTCAAAAATGATATGCTTCCACTGCGGAGAATGCTGCGAAAGCAAGGCAACACAGATAAATGTCACAGCAGGAGATATCCTAAGGTTATCTGAATATCTGAAAATGCCATTTGAAGAGCTGATTCCAGAATACATAGACATCAACCCATTCGGAAGCCTGGGCTCTTTTGAGTACGACCTCGAGCTTGGAATAAACAAGCCATGCAATTTCAGGAAAAACAACAGATGCAGTGTATATAAGGCAAGGCCTCTGAACTGCAGGCTTTTCCCAACATGGATCATTGCAGAAGCACCTCTTGAAGAAATCAACTCGATAATTGATTCTGGCAGCGAGTGCCATGCAAATCACTGGACAATAGAGGACAAGGCAATGGCAAGGTTGTACATGGAGAAGATATCAAAAGTGTTCTGGGAAGAGACGAAAACAACAGAAGAGCTGTTCTCTTTTGGCAAGATCATAGACAGGATAGAAAGCAAAACAAAAAAGCAAGAAGAGGAAAAGGTAACCAAGATAAAAAAAGGAATAATGCAATTGCCAGGGATTTGCGACAAGATACGAAAAGCGCAAGGAAGAAACCTGCAGGAGATCAAAGCAATAGAAAACTCTATTGGCTGGCACTAACAACCAGGACTGGCTTTCTCAAATTGTCAAACCATGAATTCAAGGCTGTATAGAAACTGCGATTAGTCTCCCAATCATATTCTGCTGACTCTAGCATCATTTCCTCACTTTCCCCAGTGCCAAAAATGATATTCGGAAGAAAAGCTATAGAGTCTTGAGGCCAACCATTAGCTGCCAAAGCTTCAAGAAGCCTGGAATCAAAAGTAGGATCCAACGCATGCCAGCCAGAGCCAGTCCTAACTTCCAAATAAACATGAAAGTCCTGGTCTTCCTGCAAGAGCAGCTTTGATTCTTCAGGTATCTTTTGCTCACTCCACAAGAAACCGCACACCCGAAACCTGACCTCAAGCCCGCTAGAAACCAGCTTATTACGCAACCTTATGCACTTGCCGTTGCACATGCAGTCAGGCTCATCTGGAGACAGCTGTATCCTGTAAGGCAATTCCCTTTCCTCAAGGTAGATCTCCTCCATGCCCATTTCTCGTCGCGGAAGAAGCATGAATTATTATGCTTTTCGTTAAAAATTATTTTTAAGTAGTAAAACAAGAATTGTTGCAACAATATTTGACCTGCTGAACCCAGCAAGCGGCTGATTCTTAGCCCTAGATTCTCTGCAAGGTGAAAATGAGCCCTGTTTTAAGCAGCAATCGAATCGAGAATAGTCAGTCTTGCATTAACAGGCAATTCTTGCCAACTATTCGGCAATATGAGTCAATTCAAACTGCTAGAGAAAGATTAATATATATACAATCAGTCAACCAAGACCTATGAAAATCCTTATCATCGGCGCAGGAGCAGTAGCCTCAGTCCTTTCAAAATGCCTGTCAAGAGAGAAGAGCGTCAAGTCAATCACATGCGCATCAAAAGACAGGAAACAGGCAAAAGAGTTCATAAACTGCGACAAGAAAACAAAGCTGGTACAGGCGGACGCAAGAAACACAAGACAGATAGCCGGACTTGCCAAAGGTCATGACCTTGTAATCAACGCAAGCCTGCCATTCTTCAACAAGACAATAATGGAAGCAGCTCTGCAAGCAGGGTGCAACTACCAGGACCTGTGCTCAAACCTCTCTGACCTTAAGACAGTGGAGCAGCTCAAATACCACAAAAAGTTCCAACAAAAAAAGCTGACTGGCATAATCAACACAGGAGTCGCTCCAGGAATAACAAACCTTTTGGCAAGAGAAGCAGCAGACAGGCTCGACCAAGTTACTGATATCAATTTCAGGATTGTTGAAGAGCAAAAAAGCAGCGAGCTTGTGTTCGCGTGGTCGCCAGAGGTCACACTCGACGAGCTTACAAGCTCTCCGTTAAGCTATAGAAAAGGCAGGTTCAGGCTGCTTAAACCATTTGCTGACCCTGAGGAGTATAAGTTCCCAGAGTTTGGAAAAAGACACGTTGTGAACATATACGGAGACGAGGTCGCAACCATACCATACTACATAAAGACAGACAATGTCAGCTTCAAGAGCTGCGGCACAGACATCGAGTTCTCAAAGGCGCTATACAGGCTTGGGCTGTTCGAGAAAAAGCCAGTAAGCGTTCACGGAAAGAAAATCGTTCCGCTGAAATTCTTCATGAAGATTGCACCAAAGACACCAACACCAAAAAAGATGATGCAGCTCATCAGGGAAGGAATCGTCGAAAATGCCTCATTCTGCCTTGCAGTGGAAGTGTCTGGACTGGAGAACAGCAGAAGAATAAGAATCACAAACACCGCAATCTTTCCTGACCTGAAGCGCATCAGCAAGATCTTTCCTGGAGCAACATACATATCATACCCTACAGGAGTCGCAGCAGCAGCATTTGCAAAGGCAATTCCAAAGATTAAAGACTATGGGGTTTACCCACCAGAAGCAATTGACAGGCACATAAGAAAAGAGATACTTATACAGATAGAGAGCTGCGGTGTTGTAATAGA
>JBDRIZ010000165.1:0-8260 GCA_043815525.1 Candidatus Woesearchaeota archaeon | reverse complement strand
CGAGATAGTCTTCAAGAACGGCATGAAGCAGGAGATCTGCCAGATAAAGATGGAAGTGCACAGGATCGAGATAACCAATCATTCTGACAGGAGGCAGCTCATGAATTTTGTTCAGAACTGCGAGCCGCACCCAAAAAAGGTGGTAATAAACCATGGCGAGAACTCCCGCTGCCTTGACCTTGCTTCATCCTTGCACAAGTTGTTTCGGGTAGAGACAGTTGCTCCAAGAAACCTTGAAGCTATAAGGGTCAAATAACCCAAATCTTTTTATTCTATATCCCCACTTGGAGCATCATGACTATTGATGACCTTGCTGTACACTCTGAAGTGCTTCCAGAAAGGGACTTTGAACAGAAATTCAGGTACTACTATGCAGACCTTTACCCTGATGAGAGCACCTTGCGCAAGGCGATAAAGTACTACCAAATGGAGAGCTTTGGTTTCCCCGAGGTCGACCCTTCAAAGGAGCAAAGGCTTGAGCACATACGGTGGTGGTTCAGGCATAGGACAACAGAGGAGCTCATGACAGGCCCGCCGAAGCTGAGCGGATATAATTATCTATTCTCTGACCTGCCTGGCATAATAGGTGATTCGACTGTCGATATTGTCCAGCAAAAATCTGCTGTCGGCAATCCGGGATATTCTTTCTTTTACGGCCACAAAGGTCCGGTAGACGTGGCGAAATGCCTAACTGCGCTTCAAAAGAATAATATCAGCATTGGCAATTTCTCAACATTCCTATGGCAAGGCGGAACCTTATACCTTGATGCCTTAGAGATGAGAGTGAAGGGCTTGCAGGAGCAGACATTTACAATTATACGCGCTGAGCCAACTTATGAACGGCCAATTCTTATCGTAACAAGCTATGTCAATGAGGGTAGGATGCTTGGTGAATGCATACATCACATGAATGACCACGGTGTCGGCGCATTGTTTACTGACGGCAGGAAAAATATTCCGGGCTTCTACTTTGTTGGTAGTAGGCAAAGCGGCATGATAGATCACACTCTGGACAACCTATCCTATTTCTAGAGCGATTCGCAAATAACCAGTAGCTGAGTGTTGTGAGAATCCTACTGATGCCAACTAAGCATTGCAGGTTTCCTGCACAAGCAATTGCTAAAACAAAGGGAATCTCGAGGCAATAAGGGTTAAGTGATCGCGTAGATTTTCTGCATACGATGCATTATCAGCTCATTTCCATTCCTGAAGTAGGTAAACATTTTCCCTTCTTGAGTGAGAATCTTGTATACTTCACTACCATTGATAGTGTCCCCACAGAAGTGAATTCCCAGTCCTTCTCCCTCTTGTAGACTGATGGTCTACGGAATAATTCTTGCTTCGGGCAGTAGCCTCAGCATTTCTTCCATAGTGATGGGAGTACTTTTGACTTTCTTAAAGATTGACCATACTTCAGGACAAAAACACAATATGTAACTACTATACAATGGCTATAAAACCAAAACCTTTTTATATTAGTGCCACTACCCAGTAATAATTAAAGTTGTTGGGGGTGGTTCATCATCAGGGGAATATTGCTGTTGGCAGCATTTTTTGTTTTTGGTTTTTCTGCGAGCAGCCTCTACTCTGATTATGGCCAGGAGAGCGAGCAGCCTGCTGTAAGCTCTGCTGTTTCAGGCTCAATTTTAGGTTTGCCTTCTGACAGGGCAAGCCCTCATGATTGGATAAAAGAGGACCAGATCCATGTGTACAGCGACAAAGTTGTAATAGACTTAAGAAACGCTGAGTGGGCGACTTTCACAGATACAAAGTCAATGGATCCAGTGATTGACTTTAGGAGCAACGCCATAGAGGTTGTCCCTGCAAAGCCTGAGGATATACATCTTGGCGACATAGTAAGCTATGAGTCAAAATATGCAAGCGGCACAATAATCCACCGCGTTGTCGAAATAGGAAATGACGAAGATGGCTGGTACTGCCGCCTGAAGGGAGACAACCTTGACGACAAGGACCCTGGAAAGGTCCGCTTCGGGCAAATAAGAAGGGTTGTCGTTGCTGTCATTTATTAGCGCTCATCTAAAACACCTCTGAGTCTGATTGGGAGGCAAGGTTTTCCTTGCTTCTCAATTGGATCTTATTCTGGATATAGAAATCAAAAATAAATCAACTTTTACTGTCTGATCCACACCTTTATTCTTTCGGCAAGCGCATCCATACTATAGACTACCTCCAATTCTGGCCTGAACAATTTTGTTTGTATTTCAACATCAACCCTTCTGTTATACTTTGAATCCATACCAACAAATAATTGTTTGTTGGTCATCGACCAAGCACCTAGCTCATAGAGTGCTATTGGGCACACCGACTCTCGTGGAAACCAAAAAGAAATTGCATATGCCTTTCTCAAATGCTCAAACTCCCATAATATCTGGTCCTTTTTTGCATTTTTGTCCTCAATCGGAAACTTGGCCCTCCTAGGATTTAACAAGACAATATCCTCATCTCTTAAGAGACTGCACAAACTCGCCTGCCAGTTTGGGCATCCAGTTATCCCGCCCCCCAAAAAAAGACTCTTTTCAGTGCCAGAATATGTTGTTGGAGCTTCAATATATCTCATGCAATAAAGAAGTTCCTTTGACAATAAAAAGATTCTCGCGCTGAGCTATTACTAGTTGTCATTAACGTCGCAACATCTCCACTTCAACCTCGAATTGGTCCCAGGTCGGGTATTCCTCTACTATTGCACAGGGATAATGCTTGGAAAGCTTTCTTGCGATTCCTGTGCTTGTAAGGATTCTAAGCTTCTTGTCATCAATTGCGAGCATCTTTTTATCAATTCCCAATTTTGCTATGTCATGTCTTAGCTTTTTCAGTTTCTCCAATGTTTTTCTCTTGTCAAGCGACTGCATCCTTTTCCTGTAGGAAAATCCAGGGATTGTCTCCTGAAGATAGACTGCTCCTCTGATAAGCATTCCCTCTCTCGTCACGTGGTCATAAGGTTTCGCCACATTTCTTGCCCTTCTTTTTATTCGCTTTGCGAGCTGCACACTGTCTTTTAGCTTTGTCGTGCAGTAGTGCGTGCTTGTCCCTTTTGTTTCGCAGTATCTCAATAGCCTTAGCGCAAGCTCCTCGCTTCCTTTTATTGCATAAGAACTTCTGTCTTTTGCTACAAACCCTCTTTTTAAGAGCTCCTCTGCATTTGTCGTGCTTATCTCAAGCTCGTTTAGGTTAAGAAAATCCACTTCTATGAAGTCGATCAGTTCCTTTGTCTGTCTTTCCGTTCCAGGAATTGCTGGAATCTCGACTCCAACAGACCAACTGAACTGACTCGCAAGTCCTATTCTATTCCATAACTTTTTGTTATCGAGCTTCGGGTGGAATCTTATCTCGTCAAGCCCTGCTCTGTGCAGCCTTTTCAGGTTTTCAACAGTGACATGCGTGAGCGGAGTGTAGAGGTGGATATGGAATCTCTTGCCAAATCTTTGCTTTAGCATGCGGATGACCTTTACAGTTCTGGACAGCCGAATCATTGGGTCTCCGCCTGTGATCCCAGCCCCTTTTGATTCGCAAAGCTCTGCCTCGGTGATGATGTCTTTAAGATTTTGCACTGGCCATTCGTTTGCATAGATTACATCCCTGTTTTTCTTCTGCTCAGACAGAGGGCAGAAAAAGCATTTTTCTGAGCAAAGCCCTGTTATGAATATTACCTCTTTTTTTCCTTGCACGCAGAGTTTGCATCCAGGAGCGAGTTTTCCAGTTGTGTAGGAGCAGTGCTGAGTTTTTTGCATGATACTAAAGTGGGTGAGCATTGCTTAAATAATATAACGTCAAGCTAAATTGTAACAAACAGTAATATTTATATATAAGTATCTTCAGAAAAGTACAAATATACAATTTTGTATACTGTAGTATGTTACTGCATACTGGAACCAAGTTATACACAAAAGTCGGATTCGCTGCCGGCTGTTTCTTCTCTATTGTGTTTCCGCGGCATGTTTCTTGCTGGGAAAAAGAGGTGTCGAAAATCCTGGAAAGGATTTTTGTGCAAGAAGGGGGCTTGGGCGTTTTGCCCTTGCCCCAAAAAAAGGTGATATGATGGGTGCTAAATTGAAGGACTTTGTTGATGCATTGGATTTTGAAGAGTTGCGAAAACTGAAGGATGACCTGGAAAGAGGCGGCTTGGCGCTCTCAACCCTTGTAAACGCGAAAATTGAGGAAAAGCACTTGGAGCACGGCAAGTTCTGTGCCACTTGCCTTGCAGAGCTTGACCCCTTGAAATCAAAGAGTTTCACCCTTGTGTTCGGGCCTCCTGACCTTCGCAAGAGGGCGAGCTTTTGCGCTGTGGACTGCATGGAGTATTTTTTGGCTAACATAAAGAATGTTCGACAAGAAGGTCGCTGAGGTACTCAAGCTTCTCGAAACCTCAGAGCAGGGTCTTTCGAGTGGCGAGGCAGCGAAGCGCATTGTCCAGTATGGAAAGAATGAGCTGAAGGAAAAGAAGGCACGCTCAAAATTCAAGATATTTCTCTCGCAGTTCAACAGTTTCATAGTGTACATTTTGATTGCAGCGACAGTTGTCTCCCTTGCTCTTGGAGAGATTGTGGATGGAATCGCTATTTTTGTGATACTAATCCTAAACGCAGTATTTGGTTTTGTCCAGGAGTATAAGGCAGAGAAGGCCATAGGTGCGTTAAAAAAACTCACAAGCCCAAAGGCCAAGGTTATCAGAGATGGTTCAACAAGAGTTATTGATACAGTAGACCTAGTGCCTGGCGATATTGTTGTCCTTGACACAGGAGACAAGGTGTCTGCAGACTTAAGGATTATCTCTTGCGAGCTCCTGGAAACAAACGAGGCATCCCTCACTGGCGAGAGCAACCCAGTGAGGAAGACAGCAGATGTCATAACTGGAAGCCCAGGAATCGCAGACCAGAAAAACATGCTTTTTGCAGGCACTGTTGTGACCCAAGGACGCGCCAGGGCAGTTGTTGTGGGCACAGCTATGCAAACAGAAATTGGTAAGATTGCTGGCATGCTCGAGAATATTGAGGATGTCCAGACCCCCTTGCAGAAAAGGCTGCAAAGACTTGGGGTATGGCTTGGTTACCTTACCTTGGGTGTATGCGCTATTGTCTTTGGCGCAGGCTTGTTGAGGCACGAGCCTGTGTGGCCTATGTTCATGGCATCTGTTGCTCTTGCTGTGGCAGTGATTCCTGAGGGTCTTCCTGCTGTTGTCACAATATCCCTTGCTCTGGGCGTGCAGCGCATGGCGAAAAGGAACGCTCTTGTCAGGAACCTTCCCTCTGTAGAGACTCTTGGGGCGACAACTGTGATCTGCACTGATAAGACAGGAACCCTAACAAGGAATGAGATGACTGTCACAGGGCTTTACGCAAACAGTAAAGTCATTGAAGTCACTGGTTCAGGGTACGACACAAAAGGAGAATTCTTTTTGGGAAAAAGGAAGGTCAGTCCAAAGGAATTCGAGTTATTGCTCAAGATCGGGTGCCTGAACAACGACAGCGAGATACAGGCGAATGATGTGATAGGAGACCCCACTGAGGCAAGCCTGCTGGTCAGCGCTGCAAAGGCAGGGCTCTCAAGAGAAAAGCTCGAGAAACAATGTAAGAGGATTGGATGCGTACCCTTTGACAGCAAGACCAAAAGGATGGTCACAATACACCTCTGCAGCGGCAAGAAGATTGCCTATGTTAAGGGAGCTCCTGATGTTATACTGCAGAAATGCTCCAAAGTCCTTATTGATGGCAGGAAGAAGACTCTTGCTGCCAAAGACCGAAGGATTATCCTTGGCCAGAACAGGGATTTTGCGTCCAGGGCGTTGCGCGTCCTTGGGTTTGCCTACAAGGAATTCAGCGGCAAGTTTTCTGAGTCAGACCTTGTTTTTGTTGGTTTGCAGGCAATGATGGACCCTCCAAGGCAGGAGGTGAAGGATTCGATACAGAAATGCGGGCAGGCAAACATAAGGGTTGTTATGATCACAGGAGACCATGCTGAGACTGCAAAGGCAGTGGCTAAGGAGATAGGCATTGAGGGAGAGGCTGTTGATGGCTGCCAGCTTGACAAAATCAGGGACCTGTCCAGAGAGGTTGAGAAAATTTCGATTTATGCAAGGGTAAATCCTGAGCACAAGATACGGATTGTCGAGGCACTGCAAAAAAATGGTCATATCGTGGCAATGACTGGTGATGGAGTAAACGATGCTCCTGCGCTAAAAAAGGCGCATATCGGTATTGCCATGGGCATCAAGGGTACTGATGTTGCAAAGGAGAGTTCTGCAATGATTCTTGCAGATGACTGCTTCTCTTCTATTGTCAACGCTGTAGAGGAAGGTAGGGGCATTGATGACAACATCAGCAAGTTTGTGAACTACCTGTTGTCATGCAATTTCGGTGAGCTGCTTGTCCTGTTTTTGGCTATGGTAATCGGATTTCGGGATGCTTCTGGAGTGGTGGTTATCCCGCTGCTTGCAGTGCAGATTCTCTTCATCAATCTTGTCACTGACGGCTTTCCAGCTCTTGCGCTTGGAGTTGATCCTATAAATCCCAAGGTGATGAGCCGCAAGCCTGCTGACCCAAGAAATGGCATCATCACTAAGTCCCTTGCTGTGAATATTATCGCAATTGGCTTTTTGATTGCTGCTGCGACTCTTTTTGTCTTCAGGATTGGTTTGCCTGATGGCGCTGCCAAAGCCCAGACACTTGCGTTCACGACCCTTGTCTTTCTTGAGATAGCACGGGTGCAGGTGATACGAAGCCAGTTCCATACAAGAATTTTCTCGAACAAGTGGCTTATCCTGGCAGTATCAGCGTCTCTTCTCATGCAGCTTGCTGTGCTGTACACCCCATTGTCCAAAATCTTTGGGACTGTGAGGCTGGGCCTTGCTGATTTTTTGCTGATTATTGGTACGACTGCAGCAGTCTACGTGCTTGGCATAATCATTATGAGGGTGATTTCCAGGTTTGTGAAGGAGCGCTCATCTTTATAAATACCTCTTTCTTTGTTTGATTGCAATGCACGAACTTTACTTAAGGGAACTTGTGGATTATATCAAGGACAACAAACCTGGAAAGGATGAGCTTTCAAAGTTCAAGATAAAGCTGTGCGCCAAGCACAAGGTGAGGGCAATGCCTTCTGACATCGAGGTCTTGACAAGCCTGAATCACGATGACGCGCTGCTTCTTGTGCAGTATCTGCAGACCAAGCCTGTGCGTTCCCAAAGCGGTGTTGCTGTTGTTGCTGTCATGACAAAACCGAGAAAGTGCCCTCACGGAAAATGCTCGTATTGCCCTGGAGGTCCGAAAAGTTATTTTGGGAATGTGCCTCAGAGCTATACTGGAATGGAGCCAGCGACCAGGCGCGCGATGCGAAACAATTTTGACCCTTACCTGCAGGTCTTTAACAGGCTTGAGCAGTACGTCGCAAGCGGCCATTTTCCGCAGAAGATCGAGTTGATTGTGATGGGTGGAACATTTCCTGCCTATCCGCTGAAATATCAAAAACAGTTCGTCACGTACTTGTTTAAGGCATTGAATGACTTCTCAAGATTTTTTGTCAATGGAAAGCTTGATTTGCCAAGGTTCAAAGTTTTTTTTGAGCTTCCAGGAAAGCTTGATGATGAAAAGCGTGCTCAAAGCATAAGAAAGAAAGTTCTTGCCTTGAAGTCAAATTCTGATTTGTTAAAGGAACAGCGTCGGAATGAGACTGCGTTTGTTAGGTGTGTTGGCCTGACTATTGAGACAAGGCCTGACTATGCCACTCAGAGTCATGCCGACCTTATGCTTGAGCTGGGCTGCACAAGGATTGAGATGGGTGTGCAGTCCTTGAGTGATGAAGTCTTGCGGAAGGTTGACCGCGGCCACACAGTGTGTGACACAATCGCTGCGACCAAAGTCCTAAAAGACCTTGGTTTCAAGATAAACTATCACATGATGCTTGGGCTTCCAGGGTCAAATCCCAAGGAAGACATTCAAATGTTCAGGAAGCTGTTTTCTGACAGCGCATTTCAGCCTGACATGCTGAAGATATATCCCTGCATGGTTCTCAAAGGCACAAGGCTGTTTGACCAGTACAATGCAGGTGAGTTTGTTCCTATGACAACAGAAGTCGCTGCAGCAACTATTGCAGAAATCAAGCAGTATGTCCCTGAGTATGTCAGGATAATGAGAGTGCAGCGTGACATTCCAACAGATGTCTGTGTCGCTGGAGTTGACAGGACAAACCTCAGGCAGTACATCCATGACAAAAAAGTGGATTGTAGCTGCATAAGGTGCAGGCAGGC
>JBDRIZ010000164.1:0-4489 GCA_043815525.1 Candidatus Woesearchaeota archaeon | reverse complement strand
TCCAGGAACTCCTTGCCTTCGCAGGTGCCAATGCTTATGATGTACTTGTCACCTACATCTGTGAACATCAGATCATAGTTTGTGGTGTCAGAAGAATTCACAGATGTGCAGAAGCAGTTTTCGTAAGGCTGTGTGCACTTGAACACAAAAAGTCGTGTGTTTCTCCTCCGTTCAGCATAACCCTCATCTGGGGGGTCAGCCAGAAACACCTTATCTGTGTTTATCAGGGCATTTGCGTCACATGGCCTCATGACTATAATGCGGCTTTTTGCATCTGAAAAAGGCTCTGGCCTGTCCTTCTTATAGGTAAAAAGAGTCTCTTTGGGTGGAAGAAAGTATTTCTTGGCGGAATAATCGCTTTGACGGGTCAAATCAATCTCAGAAAAGCTTTTTATGGCTGAAAAAGTCACAACTCCTCGCTTATCGACTGGAGCTACCACCTCATACTTGGAAATGACTTTTTCAAAGAATTTTGGAAGATTGGACTTAGAGATCAGGCTATTCATCTTAATTAACGAAAGCTAGAAGATATATAAATTTTTAGCAGAGTTGAAACCCTCTGGGGATTTTTGTTCCTGTATAGAGACTAAAAAAATGAAACCCTGATTGGCAAAAATTATTTAAAGATACAACAGCATCAGCAGGCCAAAGAGGTGTTATAATGGTAAGGGTTGCAATCAACGGATTTGGAAGGATAGGAAGGCTTGTGCTTCGCGCAGGCTATGGCAAGCTTGATTTTGCGGCAATAAACGATATAGGGGACCTTAAGGAATCTGCGCACCTGCTAAAATATGATTCTGTGCATGGCAAGTTCTCTGAAAAGATAAGGGTAGAGGGCTCTGAATTGGTTGTCGCTAAAACACGGATGAGATTTCTTTCGGTAAGAGAGCCTGAGAAGCTGCCTTGGAAGGAGCTTGGAATCGATGTTGTGCTTGAATGCACAGGCCTTTTCACTGACAGGCCAGGCGCTGGAAAACATATAGTTGCAGGTGCAAAAAAAGTCCTTATATCTGCGCCGTGGAAAGGAACAGAACATGTGACCACAATTGTCAAGGGAGTTAATGATGACAGAATCAAGGGAGAATTCATCCTTAGCTGCGGAAGCTGCACAACAAACAGCCTGGTACCAGTCATCAAGGTGCTGCTGGAAAGGTTCGGGATTGAGAAAGGATTCATAACCACAGTGCACTCCTACACAAACGACCAGCAGATACTTGATTTGGCACATAAAGACCTGAGAAGGTCAAGGGCTGCTGCAATAAACATTGTACCCACAAGCACAGGCGCAGCAAAGGCAGTAAAAGAGGTGTTTCCAGAGCTTGCAGGAAAACTGGATGGAGTAGCAATCAGAGTACCAACACCTGACGGCTCGTTGACTGATTTCGTGGCAATACTGGCAAGAGAGGCAAGCGTTCAAGAAATCAACGACTCAATGAAGCAAGCATGCGAGACGCACCTCAAAGGAGTGATGGAGTACTGCGATGAGGAAATTGTGTCAAGGGATATTATTGGAAACCCTCACAGCGCCATATTTGACTCCACACTCACAAAAGCAAACGGCAGGCTGTGCAAGGTCTTTTCATGGTATGACAACGAGTGGGGATTTGCCAACAGAATGGTGGAACTGGCGCTCAAGATGGCAGAATGAGCATCAGATACCTACGAGATATGGATGTTTCCAAAAAAAGGGTTTTTTACAGAGTTGACTACAATGTGACCTTAAAAGGTGGAGAGGTCGCAAACGACAGAAAAATCAGAGCCACCATCCCAAGCTTAAATTACCTCCTGGAACACGAGGCAAGAATAATACTCGTCACGCACCTTGGCCAGCCGGAGGGTAATACAGTACAAAGCCTCAGGACAGACATACTGGCAAAAAAGCTAAGTGAAATCCTCGCAAAAGAAGTCAGGAAAACCCAGGCTGGATTGGATGACATCAAAAAAGAAGTTGGGAGAATGCAGCCAAAAGAGATATTGATGCTCGAAAACATAAGGTTCTATCCAGAGGAGGAAAAAAACGACAGGGCTTTTGCGGAAAAGCTTGCAGAGCTTGCAGAAATTTTTGTGAATGATGCATTCGGCGTGAGCCACAGGGAAAACAGCAGCTTTTGCGCAATAACTGAATTTTTGCCAAGCTGCGCAGGACTGCTCATCGAAAAAGAGATGCAGACGCTTGGAAAAATAGTAAAGAACCCCAAGAAGCCGTTTTATGTGATAATCGGCGGGGCAAAACTTGAGACAAAGATACCTGTAATCGAAGAGATGGCAAGGATATGTGACCGGATATTTCTCGGCGGGGCAATGATTTTTCCGTTTTTAAGGTCGCAAGGCTACGGGACAGGAACAAGCCTCGTGCATGAAAGCGAAATACCACTTGCAAAAAAGCTTCTTAAAAAGCATAAGGGAAAGATTGTGCTGCCCACAGACATTGTCATGGACAACCTTGGCATAACAATGGTCAAGTCGATTCCTAGTGACAGCGCAGGACAGGACATAGGCCCGCAAGCTTGCAGGTATTACGCAGAGGCAATGCATGACGCCAAGACTGTTGTGTGGAACGGGCCGCTTGGAAAATTCGAAGATAAGCCATTTGATGCAGGAACCAACTATATCGCAAAGGTTCTAAGCAAGCTACACGCAACGACAGTTATTGGCGGAGGAGAGACAGTGACAGCAATAGAAAACGCAGGCCTGTTTGACAGTTTCACGCTTGTTTCAACAGGAGGCGGTGCCACACTTGAATTCCTGGAGGGAAAGAAGCTGCCTGCAATAAAGGCTTTGGAAAGAAACGCTGAGAGGTTCAGGGAATTATGATCTTCACTGGATTTTGCGCCAGCTGTGTCAAGGAAGACTCAAGCGCATCTCTTGCCAGCTGAATTTCTGAATCAAGGGAATCTGTGCCAATATTTTCAAGTTGTTTTGCAATTTCCGAAATTTCAGATTGAGAGCATATTATTGGGTGCTCAAGGTTTGCCAGCTCCTGCTCCGGCCTGCTTGCGGCAATCTCTGACTTAAGAGAATGGATACTACTGCTTAGATTCAGCAATTGGTGCCTTCTTGCAGAAAGTCCCTTAAGCAGGGAATCAATGACCACAACAGTCTTTTCCCTCTTCTTATCCTTTAAATCCAGCAGGCCTGTTGAGTCTGCCATAGCCTTCATCACAGTTTCTATTCGCATCCCCTCGTCATGCATCAGGGCGTCCACTGGATTCTTGAGATAAGAGTTAACAGCATCATCATGCTCGAATGTGATCTTGCCATACTTCCTGAGGCTATGGTCAATCCTTGAGAAATCATCGCTGACAGACTGCTCCAAAGCCTTTTGATTTCCCAAAATGCTTGCGAGCTCCTGCTTTTTTTCCAAGAGCTTCCCATATTCATTGCCGGATTCGATTTTCCTCTTTGCAGCCATCAGCTTCTTCAGATTATTCCTTTTTAGCGCAAGCGCATCCTGAATAGCCTTATGCTTCAGCAAAGCGCTTTCTTTTTTTGCTTTAAGCGCCAGCAGGTGGCTAAGTTGGCTTTCCGCCTCTGCGCCCTGCCTTGTTTCCAGTTGAAAGGCCTTGCGCGCTAAGTCTTCCATTGCCTTGATACCAAGATTTATTGCTCGTGATTCGTTGGCAAAAAAATGCTGCAGTATCATATATGGCTTGCCTGTTGATTTGGCAAGGTCTGCCAGCTGCCTGCAAAAATTTTCGTAAAAAGATGGCACATCATCAAGATTTCCCGGGAATTCTGCATCCTTGCAGAAGACGCGCACCTTGCGGATGTATGCATCGCGGTTGCCCTGCATGTAATGCAACTCCCTCACCGGAATATTCGGGTTCTTCAGCTGCAGGCCCATAAGCCTGTCAGCATTCTGCAGCACTCTTGATTTTTCCCTATCAAACCCCTTTTTAAGATCCCCAAGACTTGCCTGTATTGGAGACATCTGGCTTTGATTTCTTTCTTTTAGCCATGAATCAATCCTGTCAAGATGCAATACAAGGTCTTCCTTCTTCCACTTTTTTAAAAAACTGAACATGGAAACGCAGCAAGTCCGGAGTGTTTATATGCGTTGCTAAAATCTCATTTTCCACCAGTGTGTTTCACTGGTGGTTCGATTTACGCTCAAGTGGAAAATGAGAACAAGAAAATCGAAGCGAGCATACCACCAGTCTATCTGACGCGGTCGATTTTCTTTGATTTCAAATATCTCCTGTTCGCATCCATAAGAAACGCTGCAATTCTAGCCTGTTGCCTGGTTGGCATCTTCAGGCTCCAAAGGTGCGATTTCAGCAGGCGCCTCTTCCACGCCCATCTCTTTGGCAGACGACAACAGCAATATTTTTCTTATCTCAAGAATCTGGACTGGATAGACCTTTTTGGCTTTATCCCTGATCTTCATCTGCACCTTTCCAGTTATTACATCCTTGACAAGATTATCGAAACTGCTTGTGGCAACTGCCTTGTTGAGCTCTGCACTGACAAGCTTTCTTATCGCAGTAGC
>JBDRIZ010000163.1:0-4787 GCA_043815525.1 Candidatus Woesearchaeota archaeon | reverse complement strand
TGAAAAAAATAATGGGTTGCCTAAGGTCAGAGCAGGGTGAGAGAACCACACAAATTATGCTAAGCTTGATTGAAACCTGGAAAAGTCAGGGTCTCAATCCATACAAGCAACTCCGAGCGACTCTCTGAGCTCAATACATACGGTTTATGAGCCCAAAAGGAGTATTCCGCTATCGCATATGACGCATTAGATGCATCATTCTCTTTATAGTTGCCATGCCTCCCGCAGTTTTTTGATCTCGTTCCGAGGGACTTTGAGGTCCCTCATTGACTTTGCCCATGGCAAAGTTGCCACAGAGCTTCGCTCTGTTAGCACAGTCGGTTCCACAAACAATGGTTTTTTGTGTGCAATGGAACTTTGTTCTATTCGCAATGGACAGGACCAATGGCAACATGGGGACTCCGGTCGCAGCAGCGACTAGGAGTCGCCCTCGGTTCAACGAAAATCCAAAAGGATTTTCGTGAACACAAAAATCCCACTGATTTTTGTTGTTCCAATGGACAAGACTATTGTCTGCGAGCGTAAGCGAGCACGGCCAACCTTGCGTTGGCCTCGGGATCAAGGAACAAGACCCTTGATTGAGCCCAAGGGGGTTCGAACCCCTGACCTTCCGGTTGCTTACCAGACCGGCATTGCCAGTTTGGATAAGAGCCGGATGCTCTACCAGCTGAGCTATGGGCCCGTTATGAACGGGGAATTATGAGCCCCAATAGTCGTTGCCGAAGGCTCGACCAGCTTCATGCTGGTCAAGGTGCCAGCTGACTTTGCAGCTGACGGACTTTGCCGTTGGAGCTATGGGCCCGAATGATTACTGTTTTCGGACGACCACCATAACTTTTCGTCTCGTTTATTAAGCTTTAGATTTCCTTTATGTAGTCTCTTGGAATCTTTTTGAGTCTCTTGATTTTTTTCTCCTTGACAAACTCTTCGTGCACTGGCAGGTCGCTGTCATCAAGCTCGAGCTCGCTTTCATCTTCCTTTGGCATAATGATTTAGGTGGGTTAGAGTATTAATAAATGTTGTCAAAGCATTGCGATTGCGCCATTCCAGTTGAGTCCTGTCGCGAAGGTCACCATCATGATTAGGTCTCCTTTTCTGATGATTTCCTTGTTGTATGCGTCGTGAAGGGCCCTTATGCCTGTGACTGCTGATGTGTTGCCGTATTCTGCCACATTAACATAGACTTTCTTGATGGGGATTCCTGCTTTGCTCTGTATTTCTTGTCCTGCTGCTTTGATTATCCTTATGTTTGCCTGGTGTGGTATTAGGCAAGATATGTCTTCAGGCATTATATTGAGCCAGTCATTGTAGGATTTGTTGTCGAGTAGTGCGATTGCTGTTTCTGTCATTGCATTTACTGCAGCGCGGAATACCTGTTGTCCATACGGCATCCTTGCTAGTCCATGCTCGTCCTGATATATTAGGAAAAGGTTTGTCTTGAAGGTGTCTGTGTTGCTTTCGCCAAAGGGGTCGCTTCTCGCATAGGTCCGAAGGATTCCTTCCTGCCTGTCTGACGGCCCAAGGAGCATTGCTCCGGCACCATCACCAAAAAGCGTCAGGATGATGTCTCCTTCCTCGACTCCTTTCCGGAAGTATTCCCAGTTGGGGTGAATGCCTTTTAGTGTTGTTCCGTATTCCACAACTTTTGAGAGTGTCTCTGCCGCTGCTACCAGCGCATATTTCTTGTGTTTTCTTACGAATTTGTCTGCTATCGCAAGCCCTTCAAGGAAGCCTGCGCATCCAAGTGCTATGTCAAATGCAGGAATGTTTTTTTCTCCTGTGCATTTGAGGACAAACTCTGCCGCGCTTTCTGCCTTGTCACTCGCATATTTTCTGTTATCCAATACCAGGTGTTTTCCCCCTAACAGCTCTGCCACTTCGGTTGCAGTCTCAAAGTCTGCATTTATGTCAAATGCATGCCTTATGTTCAAGGCATTAATCTTTTGTTGCACGTAGCATGCCTCTGAAGGGAATTTCCACTGGCTTGTCGTGCTTGCCACTATGATAGTTTCAAGGTCTGATGGATTATCTGCCATTGAGCGTACCTCCTGTACAAGCGAGTCGTTGTACTGCAGGTGGCTCCTGTAATCATCCCTTGTTTTTGTCTGCTTTACCACCCTGTCCATGTATTCCTTGTTTGGAGTGTTGGTCGCAACGATTATCACTCCAAGCTCACTAGGGTGAACGCTTGCCTTGAGAAGTGTTTTGAGTGCTGCCGTAGCAGCAAGGTGGTTTGAGTGCTGGCCTGGCTGTGCTATCCTTCTGGTCTCAATACCTGTTGTTTCTATTATATTTGACCTGCCAACATCTGCATCAGATTCTTCTGGCGCTTTTCCATCAAATGTCACCAACCCTTTTTTTCTGTAGTTGTATGCTTTTATTCCGTCAAGTGATGCTGTGTGCAGTGTGAAGTCAGGCATTTGCGAGTCGAATGCCACTATTCTAGAGTATGTCATGGCATGCTAGGGAAGTTGCCTGCAATATAAGTTTTATTGGTCTGCACTATATTCTGTGCATAACTTTTATTAAATAATATGAATTGCACGCATTTATGGCAGACCCTTTGTGTAAGTATTTCGGCAGGTGCGGTGGCTGCTCGAGCCAGCATATTGATTATTCTGTTCAGCTTGAGAACAAGAGGCTCCAGCTTGAAAGGGCTGTTGGGAATACTGTCACAGTGTTCAGCGGCCAAATTTATAGCTACAGGAACCGGATGGATTTCATATTCCACGAGAAAGGCCTTGGTTTCAGGCAAAAAAGAAAGTGGTACATCATTGTTGATGTTGAGGAATGCAAGATCTCAAATTCCCGCCTGAACTTATTGCTAAAAGAGGTCAGGGACTTTTTTGTCGAGCCTGATTTTTTTGATGTGAAAAAGAAGAGCGGCACTTTCAGGTATGCCCTCATAAGGACTCCGCAGAATGATTCCTGCATATCTTTTGTCTTGAATTCAGATTCTCCAAGGCTGGCCCAGGCAGTAGAGCAAATCAAGAGGTTTTCGCAAGAATCAAGCTCTGCAAGTGTTCTTGTCGCTTATGTTGGGCCTTGCACTGATTCCAGTGTCTCTGATGACTTTTTTGTTGTGAAGGGAAGCGAGTTCCTCTCTGAGTCTTTTCTTGGAAAGGATTTTTTTTACTCAAGCCAGGGTTTTTTCCAGAACAATCATGAGATGGCTGAATTGATGCAAAAGTACTGCAATGATATCCTAAAATCCTATGATACCCCTGATTCTATGCTCCTTGACTTGTATGCTGGCGTCGGCACTTTTGGAATAATTAACTCTGGCTTGTTTAAGGATGTGGTGATGGTTGAGTCTGTGAAGCAGTCTGTTGCTGCTGGCGAAAAAAATATTTCTTTGAACAATGTGAGTAATGCAAGGTTTGTGTGCCTTGACGCACGCCACCTAAAGAGGCTAAGCTTTCCAAACACTTTTGTGATTGCAGATCCCCCAAGGTCAGGCATGCATCCTGACACAATCTCTGCTTTAAACAACTTGCAGCCAAAGGCAATTGCCTATGTTTCCTGCAATGTGGAGCAACTAAAAAAAGATTTGCCGAAATTCAAGGGCTATAATGTAAAGAGCGCTGCCCTCTTTGACTTTTTTCCTCACACCCCTCATTGCGAGGCGGTTGTTGAGCTTGTCCAAAGATAGTTTCAGCAGCTTTATATATCATGTTCTGTTCATTGTTGTGATGAAAAAGAAGCGCAAACCCTATTTATTTTTCGCTATCCTTGCCGCTGTTGCGCTTGTCTTTCTTTTTTTTGGTGCAAAGATCTTTCTTTTCTTAAACCAGTTTCTTGGCAATGATATCATTATTCGTCTTGCTGCTTCTGACAATACTGTTAGCGCTTACAGGCTTGAGGAGAAAAAGGTCAGTTTTACTGCTGGGGTGAGGTCTAATCCTTTTTGTAAGACCGAGTGCTCAAGTGTTTTCGAGAGCCTGGACAAGGGTGTCATTGACAGGTCTGTTTTTGTCTTGCGGCCTGGTGGCAGCGTTACAAAGGATTATTTTGTCTCAGAGGACAGGCTTGGCTCTGGTTATGCCCTTTATAGGTTTAAGACGGAATGCAGGGGCATTCCCAATTTTTTGTGCCACACCAGCGGCAATCCGACAGAGAGGGCTGTTCTTGTCAGGCTAAATTATAATCTTACTCCTGAAGAGCTGGCTGCAAGAGATGAGTCGCTTGAATTGATGTCTGATGCTGTTCATTTGGTTGAGTCTGCCCTCACCAGTTATCGCGAGTCTGGAATGCTGCTTGAAATCCTGCCTGTTTCAAAGATTCAGGTTGAAAATGTGTCAGTTCTTGCGAGGAATGTGACTTCGATGCTCCGTTCTGCTGAAAATATTTGTGACTCAGAGGACTACTTATCCCTGCTTCCTGTTGCCAAGAATGTCTTTTTGGAAGCAGAGATGTTTCAGGGCTTGGTGAATGGCTTTTCAACTGATGTTGAGGAATTTGCATCAATGTACAACCATGTTGGAAAGATGCTTCTCGAGGTTGGTTCTGAGATTGATAGCTTGGTCTCATCCAGTCTTTCTTATGATGATTCGCTTCTGCTGACAAAGTATGTATTAGATTATAACCTTCTTGTTGAGGGTTTTTCTGTTGATAAGCTGCAGGCAATCTCCAATCTACAGGTAAGTGTTGAAGGCCTAAAAGTGCTTTTTGAGGAAAGAGCTCTTGACGCTAACCTTGCTCGTGCTGTTTCTCTTGCTGTGCGCCAGCATGTCTGGTGCAATGTGTCTGGGATCTGCATTGAGTATCCAAATATCCTGAATCTTTCT
>JBDRIZ010000162.1:0-4182 GCA_043815525.1 Candidatus Woesearchaeota archaeon | reverse complement strand
GAATTCAGTTGATATCACAGGAAGCTACGTCAACAACGAGATAGAGATTGCTGCAGAAAAGGAAAGGCTGAGAAGATACAACCAGCTCTACGACCAATCCTCAATAGTGCAGGACAGGATACAGCTCACTAACCAGATTTTCGAGCAGGAGAGGAAGATAAAATATTTTGAGGACAGCCTGGCAAACAAGGACCTGCAGGTCAGCTACTCAACAGTGCATTTCAGCTTAAGCGAGAAGCGCTCAGACTATGCAGGCATTGCGTGGGTAAAGATGTCTGACCTTGTGAAGACACTCATTGCAAGCACAAAAAGCCTGTTGTACCTTTTGTTTGCAGTGCTGCCATTTGCAGTTGCTATTTTCCTCATCTGGCTTGCAGTGCACTTCATAAGACAAAAGTATTGAAAAAACGCATTTTGCCAGTGTCTTGCTGGCGGTTCGACACTGTCCTCATTCGTAGTGGTAAATGCAGCCAAAAGTTACATTTTTAGTGCAATTTGCTATAGGCAAAAAACCCTTGGCGCAAGCGAGCCGACCGAGCCTTAAAGTGCGACCAGGCCGTCGGTCTATGAGCAACAGTGTTGGCGAGCTTTTGACAATCCTGCAAATTTACCATATCATCATCCTCTGCTGTAAAGAGAAGGGGGATGTAGCGTCCAGTTCAATCTGGAGATGTCATAAGTTATGGCAATCATAATTACAGACAATTCCTTGGAAGTATTCAAGAGTGTATACTACTTGTTTATCAATGCTCATTTGAAAGCTGACAATATGAATGGAAAAATAATTCAGGTGACTACCCTGCATTTCCAAGAATAGGGAAAATTAAATGTAAATGAGTGTGTGACACTATCTTAAACAATTAAACTCCTATTTTGAGGTGAGGGTTAGAATCAATGGAATTTATATTGAGGAATACGCGACAATTTGAATAAGATTTCAATATCAGACCAAATTAGCATCCAAGATTCTGTAAGAATCAGCCCAAATTCAGTTAATAATATATATCTATCGTAGCATTATTAGAAAAATATGATAAAAGTAATATTCCTTGATATGGGAGGTATCATCGTAAAAGAAGCAGGGATGCAGCAAATTGAATTATTGGCTGAACATTCAGGATTAAGTTTTGATGAATGTAAGAACATACGTAGGAAGTATTGGTCTGAATTAAAGATTGGGAAAATAACTGATGAAGAGTATTGGATTGGTGCAAAAAAGATTAGTTGCCTGAAAAAAGGTCTGCTCGATGATCTAGGAATATCTAAAGATAAGTATGAACTGTTAAGACAAGAATCTATTGAGTTTATTGCTCCAATTGAAAATTCAGAGAATTTATTAAAAAGATTATCCAAACATTATGTGTTGATTATCGTATCTAACAACTCTTATGATTGGGGGGAAAATGTCTTAAAAAGGTTGGACTATGAAAAATATTTCTTGGACAAAATTTTTTCACATAATGTTGGGTGTTCAAAACCCGGAAAAGAAATATTTGAAATTGCTTTAGACAAAATTAAACAAAAAATTGACAATAATAGTGAAGTATTATTTATTGACGATAAAGATAAAAATTTATTAATTCCAAAACAAATGGGAATAAGGACACATTTATTTAGTACATATGATGAAATTTATTCTGTAGTTAGGTATATAGATTGATTGTGTAGTCCCAAACCTATGATTCTGGTTCTTAATAAGTCACATTCACTGTTTTGAATCTGAATTTCACCACATTTTATGAATTGGGTGGATGGGCCGTGGAAAATTGAGTGTCGAGAAACAACCCGTGCGACAGAAGGAAGCGAGCATGCCGTCTGTCTTTGACCTAAATTGCTCGGTTTCCGGTTTGGGACGGACTTATTCTATACTTTGCGAACGCAGGTTTTCCCGAAATTCGTAACCGAAAGTGTATTTGGTAGTGATTTACCGACTACGGAACCTTGCAGATTCTCCGTTAAATTTATTTGCCCTCTATGCTGGGCAGCGACCCATGATTCACAAGACACCTATACAAATCAGCATTTAGTAGGAACAATGTATTGTATTCAGCCTATCTCTTCTTGAGCTAGTTTCTGTCGAGTGAAGAGTGCGCCAAAAAACCAAACCTTTTTATTCTTTTTATTGAAAGGGATTCCCTGATGAAAGCAATAATCGTATCCGGCATTGACCCTGCAGGGATGAACATCAGGCAGAGGCTTATTGAGCACGGTTTTAAAGAGACTGAACTGGAATTTGATGGCCAAAAGGTCTTTGAGTACAAGGGAACAAAGCTATACACAATACAGAAACGAAGCATCCACTGCGACAACATAGACAGAGAGATTGACGCTGACACCATCATTTTTGCAACAACTCACAGGTCAAGCTCAGGAACGCACTCGCTCTCAGTGCATGTGCCAGGAAACTACGGAAATGCTGAGCTTGGAGGAAAGGACAGGCAAATCTGCACAGTGCCAGCATCACTCATCAGACTCCTGTTCCTTGAACTGCAAAAACAGGGAGAGGGGCTTGGATACGAGATTACACTTGAGACAACGCACCACGGGCCATTTATTGAAAAGCCATGCGTGTTCATAGAGATAGGAAGCAGCGAAGAGCAGTGGAAGGACGAAAAAGCAGGAATGGCAATAGCAAAAACATTGATGGAAACAGTTGGAAAAGAAGATATCTTTCCTTCAGTAATAGTCTTTGGCGGAGGCCACTATAACCAGGTTGCAAACAAGATACTGCAGAGGACAAAATACTCAGTAGGCCATATCTGCCCAAAATACGCACTCGGAGAGCTTGACGAAGAGATGCTTGACCAGATGATTGAGCGGTCTGTCGAGAAGGTTGAGCTTGCGGTTCTTGACTGGAAAGGACTTGGAGAGCACAAGCAGAAAGTAAAGGAATTGCTTGAGAAAAAAGGGATTAAGTGCGAGAGATGGGATAAGATATCAGAATAACTACTTCTTCGCTTCTTTTCCAGCAGGCTTACCTGCAGGTTTTGCTCCAGGTGCAGGCTTTCCGTCAGCCTTTGCATCAGGCTTCTTGTCGTCAGCAGGCAATAGCTGCTTCACTATCTCGTCAGGAATCTTGGCTTCAGCAAGCTTTGCTTTGATTTCGCCCTTGCCTTTTCCAGCCATGCCATCAATTATCTGCTTTGCCTTTGCCTCAAACTCTGCGCGCCTTGTCTTCATCTCTTCAGCAAGTTTCTTTCGTTCCTCATCCAAGGCTTTTAACTCCTCTGCAGAGATTTCAGTCTTTCCAGAGGATATCTCGCTTTCAAACTTTCCATCATTGACAAGCTTAATAGCCTCGCCTGCAGGAACACCTTCGACCATTACACCCATGGAGTTGCATGTTCCAATAATTTCCTTCACCTTCTCTTTTAGCGTAGTTCCGGTGAGGCTCGACTCCTTCATTTTCGCAATCTTGATTATCTGCTCAATCTTCAGGTCAGCAACCTTGTCGGCGAGAGGATTTCCAGCGCCCTTTTCTATTCCTGACTCTTTCTTTATGAGCGCGCTTGCCGGCGGTGTCCCAACCTCCACTTCGAACTGTTTTGTATCAGTGTCAATAGTGACCTTTACAGGCACCTGCATTCCCTTAAAAGAACTTGTGACCTCGTTTATCTTTGCTACAACCTGGCCGATATTCACGCCAAGTGGCCCGAGGGCAGGTCCAAGAGGTGGAGCTGCAGTGGCCTTGCCACCCTCTACAAGAACATCAACAGATTGCTTTGCCATAGAAGATGAGAATTTGGACTTGATTTATAAACTTAACTGACGAATAGTCGAAGGCATAAAAAAATTATAGAAATTGTATGCCTTCTCCTGATTAGTGAAAACCATTGATTATAACTTACTTATGGCTTTCACTTAAAAGAATAATAATTATTTACTTAGGAATCTTCGCCGGTTTCCCTTCTTATGACCTTGATGGAATCCATCTTGACAGTTATTGGGATTGGAACTGCAGCCTCGAGAAGCTCGACAACAACCTCCTCCTTTGTCTTGTCAATCCTTGTGATCTTTGCCTTCTCGCGCTTGAAAGGCCCAGAGATTATCTCGCAGATGTCATTCTTCTGGATGTTCAGCTCGATCTTTACCTGCTCGAGCATGTGCTCTATCTCAGCATAGTCAACCTCCTTTGGAAGAATCCCTCGTGCGTAAGGAACATTAAAAGCAACCTGCTCAGCG
>JBDRIZ010000161.1:0-4860 GCA_043815525.1 Candidatus Woesearchaeota archaeon | reverse complement strand
GGGTACCCTTATAACGCAGTGATTGAAGGCATTAAAGGCAGCTATCAACTCCTATTGTCATTAGAGATATTGGATGAGTTGAGAGACAAGCTTCTTTACAAATTGGGTTTTCCTGCTGCGCAAACCGACGAATATATCACGCTTCTTAGCAGGTGTGCAGTAACGGTTCATCCTGAAAGTACATTTTCTGTTGCAGTAGATCCAAAAGACAACAAGATTTTTGATTGTGCAGTTTCAGGCAATGCCAAATATATTGTGTCAGGAGACTCTCATGTTATCAAGGTTGGGACTTTTAAAGGCATCAAAGTATTATCTGCTGCCGAGTTTGTCAAATTGCTTAGCTCTTCCTGAACTCTTATACGCTATTGCTGTCATTGCTGCTATTAGAGCGTAGAATATTAGGTTTGTCTTGGTTAGCTGCTGATTTCCTTGGTTTATCATTACTGGTTCTTCTTGCTTCATTTGTTCCAATATGACTTTTCCTGTTGTTTTTCCTATCAGTCCTTTTGTTGGTGATTCAATCTGTCCAGTTAGTGCATTCTGTGCATTTTTTTCCTTGTTTTGCGCTTCATTTGTCTTTTGTGTTTCGTTTGGAGTGCTTGCATTGCGTTTCAAGGTAGATATTGCACCTCCGCCACCGCCTCCACCACTGCTTCTGCACGTGCCGCAATCGCTCTGACAGTTCTCACAGTTTTCCCCATTGCTGCATATTGCATCTTCGCACACTATGCATGTTCCACAATCAATACTGCATGTATTGCACGTTTCCATGCCATTGCATTCATTATCTCCGCATATTGCACAAATTCCGCAGTCAGCAGCGCAAGACGAACAGCTCTCTGCCTGGTCACACGCACCATTCCCGCATATTGCACAAATTCCGCAGTCTTCCTCGCAGCTTGTGCAATTTTCACCTATCCCGCATATTCCATCACCGCAAGTGCAGTCCTCTGCGCATGTCAGGTATGTCTCGTTTCCGTTGCATACATTGTCTCCGCAGCTTTGGATATTCAGGTTGCAGTCTTGTTGGCAGTTGACAAAGTTCTCTTGAACATTACATGTTCCATCCCTGAATAAGTATTTATCCATGCTAATTCATAGTTCAATTACTCATTACGAAAGCTTTAAATGAATCCTTTCATTAATACACTTGTCATGGGACTGAAGGAAAAATTCCTGCAAGCATACTCCAATTTACCACTCGGGATGCGAAAAGAGATTATAGTGGTAATTGACAAGGAGCCATTTACGTGGAACGCTGTCTATATTGAGGTGTACAATGACACTACAAAGTCAGATATTTTGCTGTCAAAACTGGTGGAGTTGAAGATTCTGTGAGCGACATTAGCAACGACGAAAGGGATCTTGTGATTGTCCGTTTGAAAGCCTCGCCTGAAAACCGGAAGATTTCGATAGGTTCTTTTGGGGAGTTCTCAAGAGAGGAGCTCATAGGCCACGTGGCAAAGCTAGATTCTATTGGCAGGAAGGTTGTGGAAGTGGAAATGGAGTGGCTAAGGCAGCTTGCTAAAGGAGACTACCTATGAAATTTATGGCCACGCGGCCTGAGCACGATATAACAACGTACTACCTGTCCAGTTTCTGTTCTGCCATGATTGATTTTGCGCAAAGCAGGGGATGGAGCATCCTTGACCTGCACCGCGAGAAGTCTGCAAAGGAGGAAGTTGAAAGCGGCCTTACCAAATTTTCTCCGGGCTTGGTAGTTTTTAATGGGCATGGCGACGAAAAGACTATTACCGGCCACAAGAACATTGACATAGTCCGATTTGGTGACAATGAACACCTGCTTGCTGCCAAGGTGATCTATGCCATCTCGTGCCGGTCAGCCAAAACCCTTGGTCCTGCTGCAGTTGGCTGTGGTGCAATAAGTTACCTAGGTTTTGATGATGACTTCATTTTCCTTTATGATTCTAGGCACAAGCCAGAAATTGACCCCACTGCGAAAATGTTTCTCGAACCTTCAACAAGGCTCGTCCAGTCATTGGTCAAGGGCAACACTGTTGCCGAGTCCTGCGAGAGGGCCTTGTCGCTATTGCGCGAGAACATGCTCAAATCACTGCCGAATGATCCCTCAGCAGCAAAGTACTTGTGGTGGGACATGAGGCATTTTGTGGCTCACGGCAGCATGAATGCCAAGGTGCCTGCTTAGGAGTGCTTCATATTTTGTCAAATTTCTGCCTTCGGCTCTTGCAGTAAATCTTACAGTCTCTTCCTGAACTCCCATACCAGCGCTATCGCTGTCATTGCTGCAATTATTGCGTAAGTGATGATATCACGAATTCCCTACCGCAATGCAGGGCTCGGCTTCCTAATTGTTGGGAGCGTTGTGCATATCTGCTGTTTTGACTGGAAGGATAATATCAATTTCATCAGGAGCCTGCTTTGACAAGAAATCAATTTTGCATTCAACCATCCAGCAGTACTGATGTTTTCGCAATTAAGCTGTTTCATGGATGCGTTCAGCATCTCAATGCTAGATATCGTTTTCTTACTGCTGAAGTCTATAATCAGGTCATCCATTTCCACGCTTGCGACTTGACCTTAGGATCATAAAGGACTGTCGTTTTCCTTATCATAGTCAAACTTGAATTTTGGCATTATCTCATCCTATAATTGCTTATCAAAATTGTTGATTTTCTGTCTTAAAATCTTGATAAATGTCTGGATGTAAATAGTAAATTTGAGCTTGTATTCCTTCCATGTCTCCGCGCTTACGGGCCTGCCCTCGTAATGCACACTATTCCTACATAATCTCATAGTCTCTATCGTCTGCCAGTCGATCTCCCATTCCTTGTGCTTGGTGCAGACATAGGCGTAGAGGCACTTATGGTTGTCTGAGATTATCTTCTCAAAAAGCAGGATGCCTGCAATCAACTGCCTTATTATCTCATAATGATTAGCCCAAAGAAAGCCAAAATTGTTCTTCTTCTCAAAAAGAGGCGCAGCATCTTTCAAGGAGTCTATATCCAACTCTGCATTCTCGAGAAGCGTCTTGGCCTTCTCTATATCAACCTCATTCGATTTCTTTAGGGAGCCTGTTTCAACACATTTATCATATGCTATTTTTAGGTCTTCTGCTTTCATGCTGCTACCTCTGCAATATCGTGTACGCTTCCTTTGACGAAAAATCCTTTTACCACATTCCTCATTAAGCCTGAATGGATGCTCCTGATTTTTTCCAATGATGGGTAACTATGCACAGATAACTCCCTGCTTTTTCCTAGCATGCCCAGGCCTTCCCACATTGTTCCAAACCTGAACTCTTCGGGATATCCATAGATAAAAATGTCAACGTCGCTCTCCGTATGCCAGTCTGTACGGGCAAAACTCCCGAAAATAACGATGGTTTTGGCCTTTTTTAGGCTTTGCAGTTTATGAATCAGTCCTGATTCATGGAGCTTGTTTAAGGCGTAGAAACGTTTGGCTGTGTGGTACTCCTCATTGTCCCAGTTAGCGACATAATACGGCATCTTGCCCCCGGGCTTAATCCTCTTTATGAGTTTTTGACTGCAGTATTTCTTAAGCCACTTGTTGGCTACAACGTCGCTGACATTGGCAGTCTTCACAATATCATGGAAGTGCCAGTGCTTTGTAGCCTCGTTGAAGAACAGCTCCAATACCTTATCTTCTTTTGATGGATATGCCATTTTTACTATACGTAAGACTTAGTATTATTTAAAGTTTTTGCTATTGGGGCAAGTTTCAGTTGCACACAAAGTGTGGACAACTCCTAGTTTCTGCAGCCTCGGGTAAAAAGGGTTGGTACAATCTGTCCCTACCCTTCATCTAGTGACCCTTGCTTTTTTATCATAATACTTGCTAACCCATTTGTAGATTCCCTTGGTTCCGTCACAAAAGCTAAAGAATGGACATCTCCCATGCTGGCCTCCAAGGCACCTGTGTTGTGGCACAAATTTTTTATTCCTTCTCCTGCACCAGTCCGGACGCTGCGATCTTGGTATGTAGTTGTTATTGTCACGTATTTTGACTTCCTTGCTAAACTTTCTGTTGCGCCACTCATATGTCTTGTGCCTCTTCTTTGATGCCCACGCGTAGCAGCAATACCCTTCAAGTATGTCGCTCCAGCATCCCATTTTGATTAAAGGATTAGTTGCCCAAGTTGGATTTTCCAAGTCTTTTTCTTAGACTCAAAAAATTATTATGTGAGATTACTGTCTTGCCAGTTTCATGTTCCAGTTCTTTTCTTGTATTATGAGCTATTTGCCCTCCGCGCTTTGCAGCGCCCTTGTTTTGTTCAAATCCTTGCGCGTCCCTTGCTATTGCGATATCTGTTGTCGCTTTTTCTCCCAGCATATTGAATATCAGTTCCCAATCAGTCATGTGGTCTCGCAAATTCTGGTTTTTTTTAGGCCTTTGAATTCCTAGTAATCCTGGACAGTCTTTCCAAATGTTGCCCTTGTTATCTCGTTTGTTAGGATGGCAAAATCTGTTTCTTCAACTACGCCTCTGTGCCTCCATTCGTCCGTGAGCTCCTGCCTAATAGCAATTCCTCTAAGCCTCTTTTCTATCCATTCCTCTGGGTATCCTTTTAGTTCATAATACTGTTTTACCCTGTCCTGGGCCAATTCAGGGTTTTCTATCTCTTCAATGCGTTCCTTTGCCAGTTGTGCCAGCCATTGCTTGAAGGGTTCTGCCTTTTTTGATGGAATCGATTGGATAAGCCTGAAAGCCTCCCTGGTGTTTACACAGTCAGTGAACCTCAATTTGCCATCCTCTGCTCGTAATTTCAAACGTAAACAAATTGTTAACAGTTGGGGCTCCCTTGCTTTCAAAACACCCCAGTACTGCCTGGGGCTGGGACTGTCTGTCAGCGCTTGTACT
>JBDRIZ010000160.1:0-3301 GCA_043815525.1 Candidatus Woesearchaeota archaeon | reverse complement strand
AATCAGGAGATAAAACTCTGGCACAGGAGACTCAGCAACAAGCCTGTAGCAGTGGCAAGCGCAAGGACCGCTGAAAGCATAACCAGCATGCGGAGAGATAGTCGCCCTGACATCATGAGCCTTTCCTGCAGGAAGGCCAGGACCAAGCTCGTGCAAAAAGCACGACTTAATCTGATCTCTTAGCAAATCAGGGTCAGACTCGTAGAACTGGCCAGCAACAACAGGAGAGCGAACCATTGGGATAGGATAATCATATCATTATAAATATTTAATCACTAGAACCTGAAAAACCAATCTTGAAAAACACAATCCTTATATATTAGTATATGTTATAATATGTAATAACAGGTAATTTAATGATACTGGAAATCACAGAGCACGCCAAGCAGAAGATGGTGATTCACGGAATAACCCATGAGCAGATCAGGAAGGTGATTAGCCATGGGGCTAAGTTTGAGCAGACTGACGGATTTCTGGCAAAATACTCATACATTAGGGTTGCCTACAAGAAAAGAGGATATATTTATAGAATAAAAACTGTCTATGTTGAATGAAGGTGAAAATTATGGATAGAATGGACTGCTGGGAATGTAGTGGCAAGTACAAATACAAAATGGTGGACTTCTCGCTTTATGGAGTAAACCTGGGCAAATTCAAGGCGAAGGTCTGCGATAAATGCAATGACAAGGTCTTTAGCGAAGAGGTCTCCAAGCAGATTGACGCAGCTGCCAAAAAAAAGGGACTCTGGGGACTTGAGACAAGAACCAAAGTCGGAAAGGTTGGAAATACCCTTGATATCAGAATAAGCAGCAAGATTGCGAACTTTGCGCAGTTGAAAAAAGGAGAGGAGGTCACAGTCTACCCTGAGTCAAAGAAGAGGCTGATAGTAGATATTGTGTGATTTTCAGTTGTCTGAAATTGCAGTATTCTTTTAGAACCTGAAAACAGCACCCTTCGGCTCCTTGGCAGAGGGTTTTTCTTTCTTTGGCTTGTTCCTAGCTGCTTTTGCAATTTTTTTCCTCACTTGCTCCCTGGATTTTACAGCCTTTTTTGCAGGTATTTCAATAAGGGTTTCTTCTGATTTTTCAGGAGATTTGGCAATTGATATCTTAGGAATTTCAGGATTTTTTTCATCCACAGGTGTTTTGGTAGCCTCTTTGAACTCTTCTAACGCGACCTTGGCCTCTTTCGACACAACCCAGGACCTTTTCCTAAAAAACCATAAACCAACAACAATCAAAATCACCGCAGCAACTGAAATTCCAACAAGACGCGTGCTGATTTTAGACCCTGCGCTTTTGGTAGCAGGTGATTCTATTGCCTCCTGCTGCACCTCGACAGGTTTTGGGGATACAGGCTTGGAAATCGGTTCCTTGCCAATAGAGACGTTAAAAGACCTGGTCATGACTAGACTCTGGCCATAGATTGTCTCGTAATTTACAGACATATCAACATCGCAGTAAGTGTGGTTTATCACAGGCTGAGAGATATCCACAGACTGGCCTGCAAGAAATTTGGAATACTGCCTGGCGATAGGCATGGAAAGGCAGGGACTCTGCACCAACACGTCAAATTTTTCCAAGGACTGGCCAGGATTTCTTAGTGATACAACAAGGGTATTGGATTCAGAGGCCACAGCCATAGTAAGGTTTTTCCATTTTACGCCAATAGAAAAATTGGATGAATAGAACCTTCGCTTCCCAGATGTATCGTACTGCGCCTGCACTGCCAATACAAAATCCTTGACTCTCTGCGGGGTTGCGTTAAAGGAGAGCACAGTAATCGAGCCAGGAGCAAGAGCTGCTGAAAACTCGAAGCGATATTCACTCATCTTCCGCAAAAGCTTTGGCCTTGACAGCACAAGACCATATGGAACAGTCAGGCTAAAAGACCTGAGCATAACATCCTCAGAAGCAGCGTTAGTTATCGTGATGTTATACTGCCTTGACTCTCCAAGCTCCTGGAAAGAAGACCTGTTGAAGATGAACTGCAGTTCAGAGCCAAAAGAACTTAACTGGACAGAGTCAGAATTTGTTGTAGAGTTCTTCATGCCATCATCAAAACCAATGGATGCCACTGAGTCAAAAGAGAAATTTGAATCAGCGACAAGGGTGTATGAACACTCAAAAACCTGGCCAGGAGAAAGAGCGCCTGCCCAAGTGACTGTGCCAGACTGCACAGGACAACTGGACTCAGTAATAACAAAACCCGGAAATGAGTCCTTGAAGACTACACCAGAAGCCTTGAAGCTACCGGTGTTACTCACCTTGGTATTCACAACGCAGGACTCACCTGAAAAAAGCTCTGTGTCAGAGAAAGTCCTTGACAATTCAAGCTTTGCAAGCTTTGCCAAAATCCTCAGCTTGAACTGCAGGTGATAGAACCTCCAGTAATAGTCAAAGCTTCCCTGCCTTGTGTCATCAACGCAAAATATGTACTTTTGCGTCTCATCACAGGTCTTGTTGTGGACAAGAATAGAACCAGCACCATACCTGAAAGCAACACCATCCTGCAGGGAGTTGGTGGAAAGAGCGATATTCAGGTTTCCAGCAGCAAAAGACTCGTTTGCATAATGCCAACCATCATGCAGTGTCTCAGTACAGACAGCAGAAACAAAAGGGATACAAAAGAAAAAAAGAAAAAACCAACGCATCTACGGAATCTTCAGGATAACCTCTCCGAGCTTTGAATGAGCCATGCTGGTCTGGGAGTTAGTGTAGGCCATTGCTATTGCGCCCTTGAACTTACCGCTGGAAGGCGCGCAACTCGCAGTATAGGTCTGTTGCTCACCATCAGTCAGGGTTGCCTGTCCGCTGGCAACAACATTGCAGCCAGTACCATTGACTGTCACGCTGACACCAGTCATATCAAAACCAGCGCTGTTCTGGATTCTCATGGCAATTCCTGTTCCTGCAGCATAGTTGAAGTCAAGACACGCTGTCCCGCTCGGAAGAGTACACTTCTCTGGCAGAAACCTGTCAGGGCTTAATACACCAAAGTAAGCAAGAGCACCGATAGCAGCCAGAACTACAAGAATAGCCCAGCCATAAGTCATTAAGAATTCCATTGCTGCTTGAGCTTTTCGCATTAAGTATCACCTCTGTTTTTATGTATTTATGTATTCCAACATAACCACTATAAAAAACTTTTCCTATTCAATGACCTTTCCAACAATGTTTCCGTCAGTAGTCTTTTGGATGTCCTCAAAGCCCCTCTGGTAATAATGCAGCTTGATGTCTGCCTTGTACCTGTCTCCGACAATCCCATTATCGCAGACAGCACCTGAATTAAAGGTCCTGAT
>JBDRIZ010000159.1:0-4168 GCA_043815525.1 Candidatus Woesearchaeota archaeon | reverse complement strand
GGCTTTTCATTAAGGCTTGTAGTAACCTTGTATTATTTAAACCTAACTGTTCATTACCACTCCAACATTAATACTAAATTATATAAGCTGGGCAAGGACAATACTTAAGCTATGCCAAAAAAGGGTGGTCTGAAGGAATTGAAGGATAGGGAATTGTCAGAATGCAGTCCTGAATTTGCTTTTTTTGTCTGCAATGGCGCAGTAACAAGAAACCTTAGGGATTGTGCTCAGTTGATTGCAGGCTTGGATGATCAGACTTTCAGCTATCATGTGAACAAGGAAAAAAATGACTTTGCCAGCTGGATTAGCGACATCTTTGGCGACTCTGTTCTGGCAAAAAAGCTTGCCAAGGTTAAAAAGCCAAAAACTTACGCTGACGTGATTGCCAAAAGAATCAAGGAGCTTGAAGCAGCGTAGTCCCGAAAGCTTTAAGAAACAGTTGCCAATCCGTATAAATTCTATGTCTGCCAAATTTGAGATGCTCAAAAAAAAGTACAAGCTTCCTTCATATGAAGAGCTGGACCGCGAGTTTGACTTAGGCAAGCTTGATGATGATATCTCTTTGAGGTGGCTGCGCAAGCGGGTATTTGAGTTCTTGGATATGCAGGTCGCGCTGGTCGAGGAAGTTCTGCATCCTGATTCCAGGATGAGTTCCCTTTATGAGTGCATGGTGCTAGGTGATGAAAAAAAGGCGCAGCTTTTCTCTCTGTATAAGAAGTTGATGAAGCTTTTGAGGCATGCACAGTTAGCGTCTCTTGAGTCTGATGAAAAAGAGGCAAAGTTTCTGCTGGATGCTCTGAAAGAGTGGCCTCCTATCAGAAAGGCGATGGTTGCGATAGTTGCTGAACTGATGGAATCCTGGCAAAAAGAGCAGCCAGAGCAGGAGGATGTGAGGTATCTGGGATGAACGTAATACTGCTTGGGTCGCCCGGCGCAGGCAAGGGCACAATTGGTCAGATGATTGCAGAAGAGGAGCAAATCCCACTCTTTTCAACAGGAGACCTGTTGAGAAAAGAGGTTGCTGATAACACTGATATTGGAATAAAGGCTAAGTCTTTTATGGATAAGGGGGATTACGTGCCTGATAATATTGTAGTTGATATCATTAGGAATAGGATAGTTGGCCTTAAGGGGTTTATTTTGGATGGGTTTCCAAGGACTGTGGCTCAGGTGAATTCTCTTGAGTCTGCAAGAATCAAGATTGATGTTGTTCTTAACTTTGTCGTTTCTACCTCTGTCATTGTCGACCGTCTGGCAACAAGGCTCACTTGCAGGAACTGCGCAGCAATATATAACATCAAGAATGTGCCTCCGAAGAAGCCAGGCATCTGCGACAGGTGTGGTGGCGAGTTATATCAGCGTGATGACCAGACCCCTGAGGCAATAAGAGAGAGGGTTCGCGTGTACGAGAGAGAGACCAAGCCTCTTGTCGACTACTATCGAAAAGCAGGCCTGTTGAGGGATATTGACGCCAACCCAAGCGACCCTGACGTTATTTATAAGGAAGCTCTTGAATTGATTAGGCTATCTTGATTTGTCAAGTTCTATTTCCAGCCCTCCAACAAGTTTTGCAGCAGCATTATACATGAGCGCTGTCACTGCGCCGAAAACAAATCCTACTGCGCCGTAGAATATCGGAAGCCCTATTACTGCCAGGTATCCTAGCCTGAAGAATGGTCCTCCGAATACTGTTCCTATTTCTGAGAGTGCTGCCACAAAGATGCCTATTACCAATCCGAAAAAAGCCATCACTATCCCCTGTATTTTCGCAAGCGACAGCGCACCAATACTCTTGACTGTTGCCATTCGCATCACCTGTAGCATGACTTATTGGGGATTATTTAAATTTTCGCCGAATAGGTGTCTGATAAGGACAGTTGCATAGCTTCCCTTGGGTAATAAGAACCTGAGCACCGCTTTCTTCTTGTCCTTATGTGCCTCGTCATCGCTCCATTCGCATTCAAAGTCTTTCACTTCCATGTAGAGCTTTCTTGCTCCTCCTTCTACGCTTGCCAGAGGGATCTCTCTAATGATGAAGTCTCTGCTGTTGATTCCTTCCTGTTCCATGACTTGCTTGACAGAATTTGAAATCTTGTCTGTCCCAATTATTGTCCCAAAACCTATTATCTGGACTTCGATATTCTCCTTTGTGCTCAGGCATAGCCCTGCAACTCTGTTCCAAAGCAGGCTTTGGTAGCTGTGCACATAAAGCTTTAGCAGCGTGCTTGGCAACTCTCTTATTGCCCCTATGTGATCATTGGGATTCTTTGAAAGGTGCCTTTGCACTGATTCGTTTTCTATCATCTCACTTGCTTTCTTGAATTCTCTTTTTACTATCATTTTGCCAACTTCTGCGTTGTTGGAGCTAAATCTCTGCTCTCCAAAGTAGTTTGGGACCTTGTCTGTATCAAGATTTTTTTCTGTGACATCTCTCACAGTGATGACAAATCTGTTGCTTGCGTGCGCTCCAAGGTGCATTTGGACCATTGATTGTCCCAGAAACGTGAGCTTTATGTCTGCCAAGTTTGGCTTTTCTGCGTTTTGTGCTTTGTATATTGAGATGTGCTGTCTTGTCACTGCCAGCTTGTCCTTGTTGCCTGCCCACTTTATGTATTTGCATGGGATGTGCAGCGCCTTTGCAATTCTTGAGCAAGCATCCAATGTTGTAATGTTTCTTTTTTCCATCAAGTAATAGGAGTAGGGTCCTTTTCCAGGAACAAAGTCGAACACTTCTTCCACAACGAAGTCTTCAGGCTTTTCTTTGATTACATACATTATTGGCTGCAAAACAGTGTGGTGTTTAAGAACATTTGGAATAGCAATATTTTTAAGCGGTTTGGCTTTTTCCTCGGTGCATGAGCCTGTAGCCTAACCTGGATTTCGAGTCTTCGGCTAGAGAGGGCGACAAATTTTTTTTTCGTAGGCCTCCTAAGCTGTAGGTTGGGGGTTCGAAATAACGCGGATGCATATGCCTGTTAGGTGTGCTGTGCCATCACTGGCATCAGCACGTGTCTGTGTTGGCGGAATTCCCCCCAGGCTCGTTTATTTTCATGAACAAGAAAAGGGTTTTGCTTCCGTTAGCGTTTGTTATAGGAATTATCCTTTTTGTCTATGTGCTCAGGCGCGTCGGATTGCCTGCGATATTCGATTCTTTTCGGACAGCAAACCTTGGCTGGCTGATTGTTTTTTTGATTGTCTCTGTTGCAATAGTCCTGAGCCTGATCTATCGCTGGAAGTTTATCCTGGAGTCTCAGCGGATTCATCTTCCACTGTGGAAAATCGCCATCTTCAAGCTTGTGGGTTTCTCATTTAGCTTCCTTACTCCAACTGGCCAGCTTGGTGGCGACCCTGTAAGGGGCATCCTGCTGAAAAGGGAGAAGGTTCCTGCTGCTGCTGCATATTCATCTGTCCTGATTGACAAGTCTATTGAGCTTGCGACTCACATCGGTTTTGCAGTGATTGGATTCGTATTCATCATATTGAATTATCATCTGACAAGCAATGCGCTTTTTCTCTTGTCAACTGCCCTTGCGGCAGCCATTTTGTTGCTTGTGACTTTCTACTATAGCATAAGGAAAAACAAGGGGTTTTTCAGCAGAGCCTACAGGTTTTTTAGGCTGAACCAGCTATTGTTTTTGCGAAAGTATGAGCAACATGTGCGTGACGTTGATGTTGAGATAGTGAATTTTTTTCGCTTTAACAAGAAGTATTTCAGGATTGCCCTGGCAATATCCCTATTGTCTTGGGTTTTCATGTTCATCGAGTACGAGGCTGCGCTTCTGGCTTTCAACTACAGCCCGACTGTCCTTAGCCTTTTTTTGGTGATCTGTGTTGTTGGATTTTCGTATGCAATTCCTGTTCCTGCAGCACTTGGAGTGCTTGAGCTAAGCCAGGCAAGCCTCTTCGTTGTGCTAAATGTTCCGGTCCAAATAGGCATTGCCTTGGGCCTCTTGATTAGGTTTCGTGACGTGCTTTGGGCAATCCTTGGCCTTGTGTGTTATGCAAATTACAGGTATTGCTCTAGGAAGGGTATCCCTTTCTGGCTGGAGTACAGGGCTCGCTTGCTGTCAAGAAAGATTGCTAACATTACAGATAATGTGCTGGAATGGTTTTGTCGCTTCCTAAAAAGGGCAGCCAGGCGCATTGAGTACAGGTACCTTCGCAGGAA
>JBDRIZ010000158.1:0-11930 GCA_043815525.1 Candidatus Woesearchaeota archaeon | reverse complement strand
TGATGAGATCAATGTGGAGATTTTTCCAAACAGGCCTGACATGCTTTCTGTCCAGGGATTTGCCAGGGCTTTCTCCTCATTTATTGGCGTAAAGCCAGGCCTTAGGAAGTATGATGTCAGGGATTCTGGCCACAAGGTCATAATTGACAAGTCTGTTTCCAGGATCAGGCCCTATACTGCCTGCGCCATAGTCAAGGGCATTCATTATGATGATTCCAAGATCAAGGAGGTCATCCAGATTCAGGAAAAGCTGCACGTGACCTATGGCAGAAACAGGCGAAAGGTCGCTATCGGAATTTATCCGTTTGAAAAGATCACCCCTCCAATCAATTTTGTCGCAAAAAAGCCTGAGGATATTGTTTTCCAGCCTCTTGAGTTTCCAAGGGAGCTTAACGGCAGGCAGATTTTGAGCCAGCACCCTGCTGGCAGGGAGTATGGCCACTTACTGGACGGTTTTGAGTTGTACCCTTTGTTTGTTGATTCTAAAGGCCAGGTTCTCTCAATGCCTCCGATAATAAACTCCCACACAACAGGAAAGATTTCTGACAAGACAAGGGATGTCTTTATCGAGTGCAGCGGCTTTGACTTTGATGTTTTGAAGAGATGCATAAACATTATTGTTACTGCTCTTGCTGACATGGGTGGACAGATTTTTTCAATTGAGCTCAACTACCCTGACATGCCTGTTTTTACTCCAGACCTTAAGCCTTCTGTCATGCCAGTTGATCTGAAGTATGTGAATAAGATCCTTGGCACAAGCCTCTCTGAAGACGATCTGAAGAGGTGCCTTGAGGCTATGGGTTATGGCTATAAGAACAAGAAAGTGTATGTTCCAGCGTACAGGGCTGACATCCTGCACCAGATCGATTTTGTCGAGGATGTTGCGATTGCCTATGGTTATGAGAATTTCAAGAGCGTGATCCCTAATGTTGCGACTGTCGGTCAGGAATCGTCGATAGAGGTTTTTAAGAACAAGATTGCTGACTGCCTTGTGGGTCTTGGCCTGCTTGAGGTAAATACTTACAATCTGACAAGGAAGGATTTCCAGTGTGAGAGAATGTGCCTTAAGATACCTTTGGTTGAGCTTGCGAATTCTGTGTCTGCTGAATATGGGGTTCTTCGCGCATGGCTTATTCCAAGCCTGGTTGAGGTTCTTTCCTTGAACTTGCATAACGAGTACCCTCAGAACATTTTTGGCTTTGGGACTGTATTTAGGAAAATGGAAAATGACGACACTGGCATTGGCGAGAGTGAGCGCTTGGCTGTCTTGCTCTGCCATGACAGGGCAGACTACACCTCGATAAGGCAGGTTTTGGATTGCCTGTTGAGGTCAATAGATATTGCCCATTCTGTTGAGGACACAGAGCATGATTCCTTTATTCCAGGCAGGGTTGGTCAAATAGTCATCGGCAAGAAGAGGGTAGGCTTTGTCGGCGAGCTTCATCCCAAGGTGCTTGAGGCCTGGTCTCTTGATGTCCCTGTGGTTGCAATGGAATTGGATATAAAAGAACTAGTTAATTCGTAATTTTTGCCTTTTCTGTCTTCTCCTTGCCTGCCCTTTTCTTTTTAGGCTTTTCTTGTTTTGGCTTTGCCTTTTTTTCAGAAACAATAATGCCAATCTCCTTGAGCGCTGACACAACCCCTTCGTGGGACGCGTTCTTCTCGATTTTTAGGACCTGTTGTGTTGGCTCAAGATGGCCCATGTTGCACTTTTTCCTTCTGGTCTGGCCGTCGATCAGGGCATAATTCCCATCAAGGATGTCTACTACCACGCATTTCATCCTGGCGTCCCTGCCTGCGACTTTCACGCAGAGCCTTCCGACTTCGATCATTGCCCGGCCTCTTGCCTTATCTTTTGCCTTGAGCAGATGCTGCACAGCACCCCTCCGTACGGCCTCTCAGGCCTTTTCTTTGTCTTTGCCATTGCCGCCATCCTGTAGGGTCTTTCTCTTGGCACTGCTTGGAGTCTCTTGCCGCAAATTCCGCAGTGAGCAACCTTTGGCTTCCTCGGTAGGTAGTGTATGACATTCCTTGCTCCAGGTGTCTTTTTGTAGACTCTCCTGTAGCTTCTTGACTTTCTTCTTCCCTCTACCATGTCTCCTCGAAAATGCCGAGTGATTTATAAAGGTTACTAAAAACCTTTTTTTTATGAATTGCCTGCTTGTGAGATACGGGGAGATATCTCTAAAAGGGAATAACAGGGCTTTTTTCGAGCGCCAGCTCGCTCATAATATTCGCTCATGCCTTGCTTTTCACAAGCATCCCTTCACAGAGGTGTTCAGGATGCGCAACAGGATCGTGGTAACTACAGAGAAGGTTGTCCCTGAATTGAGGAATGTGCTTGGCATTGTCTCTTTTAGCCCTGCGACCCAGACAAATCCTGATCAAGGCAGTATCCTTGCAGCTATTCCGCTCCATCTCTTTCAAAAGAAGAGCTTCAGGGTTTCGACAAAGCGGCTTGACAAGAATTTTTCCTTGAACTCTATTGAGATGGACAGGCTTGCAGGAGAATATGTCCAAAGGAACGTAAGCGCAAGGGTTGATCTCAAGTCTTATGAATTGGAGCTTGGCATAGAGATCTTGTCAAGGCATGCCTTTGTTTTTACAGAAAAAATCCGGGGTTTTTCAGGCTTGCCTCTTGGTGTTGGTGGAAAGGCAGTTGCGCTTGTCGATGGCAAAGGCATTCTTGCTGCATGGCTTATGATGAAGAGGGGTGTTATGGTACAACCTGCATCTTTTGAAGAAAAAGATATCTCATTACTGCAAAAGTACGCGTATGGTCATAAGATGTCTCTTCGTTTGCTGGAAAGTGAATCAGAGCTGAATTCCCTTGGCGCTCCCCTTGTTGTCGGCCAGACCCTTGAGGATTTTTCTCAGCTTGACTGTTTTGTCTTGCGCCCTCTTATTGGTTATTCCGCGGATGACATACAGGGGTTGTGGTGTCGCATAAGATGAAATCCATGCAGTTAAGATTAGAAGACACTATCGAAAGGTTCGGCCTGCTTTCGACAGGGGACAGGATTCTTGTCGCTGCAAGCGGCGGAAAGGACTCAACTGCGTGCTTGCAGATTCTTAACAGTCTTTACCAGGATGTCGAGGCAATAACAATAGATGCTTCGATAGGAAAATATTCTTTGGAAAATTTGGATAATATACGAAAGTTTTGCAAAGAGAACAGCATAAGGTTGCATGTTGTCAGTTTCAGGCAGGAGTTTGGCTCCTCATTGTGTTATCTGCAGTCTGTCCTGAAGTCAAGGGGTTTAAGGCTTAATTCCTGCGCTGTCTGCGGCATTCTCAAGAGGTATCTCATAAACAGGAAGGCACGAGAGCTAAAAAAAACTGTTGTTGCAACAGGCCATAATCTTGATGATGAATCGCAGTCGATATTGATGAACATTCTTCGCTCAAACCTTGAGCTTTTGGCAAGGCTTGGCCCTGTCTCTGGTGTCACGTCCAGTAAGAAGTTCATTCGCAGGGTTAAGCCTTTGTATTTTGTCTTGGAAAAAGAGATAGTTGATTATTCTGTTAAAATGGATTTTCCTGTTAAGTACAGTCGGTGTCCGTGCGCAAGCGATGCCTACAGGAACTCTGTGCGCAATCTGCTGAATGATTATGAGTCTAGGCATCCTGGAGCAAAGAGAAATATTGTAAGTTATTTCATGCGCAGGCTGCCCAAGTTGAAGCAGTTTAATGGAGAAATTGCCAGCTGCGAGTCATGCGGCGAGGCTTCAACAAACAGGTTTTGCAGGACTTGTGAGATCCTGTACAGAAATCTTAAATAACCGTTCATCTCTTTTGCTTTTTCATGCATACAGATATTGTTTTTCCAAAGGGCAACGAAAAGGAAATGGCAGAAACTGCAAGAATGCTTGGCTATGACAAGCTTCTGATGGTTTATGATTACATGCAGGGTTTCAGGTTTCCGCAATTGGATACTGATGTTAAGGTGTGTTTTGGATTGCTGTGCCTTGGCCCGCAGGTTGCAAAGGCCAGGAGGCTGTGCGATTTTGTTGTTGTCAAGAGCAACGACCGTTCAGTAATTGAGAAGGATAGGCCTGACATGATTTTTGGTTTTGAGAATGAAGACCGGATTGATGGCCTTCACACCAGAAGGTCTGGGTTGAACCAGGTGCTTTGTTCTCTTTTGGCAAAGAACAAGATTGTGGTTGGTCTTTCTTTCAAGTCTCTCTTGACAGCATCCCCAAGGTATAGGGTGAGGCTTCTTGGCAGGTTTATGCAAAATGTTGCTTTGTGCCGAAAGTACAATGTCGAGATGTGTCTTGCATCTTTTGCCACAAGCCCTTATGGTTTGAGGAATCCCAAGGATTTGGATGCTCTCTCAAGGATTTTGGGAATCCCTGCAAGCCCAGTTCCAAGATGGTAAGCCTCATATGGTATTTTCTTCCAGGAATAATAGGTCTTGGCATAATCACCTCTTACGAGGACATAAGGTATGGGAAGATTAGGAACAAGTGGGTTGTTGCAGCTATTGTTCTTGCTATTGCAGCGCACATCCTGTTACGAAGTCCTGCAATGCAAGTCTTGGCAAATTTCCTGTTTGCCTGCATCATAGGTTTTTTTCTTTGGTTTACAAGGGTGTGGACTGCAGGCGACGGAAAGCTTTTCATTGCTTTTGCAGCGCTCCTGCCTATCATGGATTCGTCTCTTTACTCTCTGGACCTGCTAATTAATATCTTCTTATTGTCGCTTGCAATCATCCTTATTGTTGCTATTCCGCGGATGAAATTGACCAGAATTTCCAGGGTGTTGGATGGGCTTAGGCCCTCAGTTCTTATCAGGCCTGCTGTTTGTGTATTTTCGCTTTACTGGATTGTGTCGCTTGCTCTTAAGCCGCTGCATGCAGGCCCCTGGATGATTGGTGTTCTCACTCTGGCGATTCTCATTTTTTTAAAGCCGGCAAGATATGGCCATGTTTTTAAGCTGATGGTCGCTGTGTGTTTCCTGCGTTTGCTTTTCGACAGGTCAGTCTGCACTCTGCCAGGCATTCTCCACTTCTTTTTGTTGCTGGTTGCGTACAGGGCTATTTTCGCTGTGTCCGCATCATCCATTTGGGATTCTTCCCAGGATATTAATGCATCAAAGCTAAAGCCTGGGATGAGCCTTGCCGAGACTGTGGGTGTCTCACGCTCCAGTAAGAGTCGCTTTTCCAAGAAACCGCGAGGCTTGTTCGACTTCGGTGGGTTTATCAATGAGGAATCAGAAGGCTTGACCAAGGAGCAGATAGGAAGGCTTAGAGCGACAGGTTTCAAAACCTTCAAGATTTCCGAGTCTGTACCTTTTGCACCTTTCATGTTTCTTGGCGCTCTTGCTACGCTCTTTTTCAAGGGAAATGTTTTAATAATACTGTTGAATCTGTGACTGTGGTGGCAGAAGATATTGTTCGGGTTGCTGGAGATAAGGTACATATTGAAGTGAATCCTTGCCTCTACACTCTTGAGACTATCTATGCTGCAAGCTATGTGTTTCTTGACAGGGCATATGTGCTCTTGGATGGCGACCCAAAAAAATCTGTTGTTGTCTCGCTGAAACCAAAAAGCAAAGTTGACCTGGCAAGGCTTGGGCTGGAATTCATGAACGAACTATTGAACTACGCAGACTATGAGAGGCGCGCAAGAGAGACAAGAACCTTGCGGGAGACTATACTCCAGCGCGCCCTTATGACAAATGACCCAACTTTGTGCGATGATGATGTACTGGCAAACCCTTCGGATGACCCGAAATCAATAATGCTGCCTTGGGAAGCGAGAAATGATAATCAGGCTAAATAAGAGCTTCTATACAGCCGAGGCTGTGGAAGAGGCGCTTAAGGATTTTTCCGGAGTCTGCCGAGGAAGAGCCAAGAATGATCTCATTGATGTGGAGCTTGAGTCTGACAAAGAGACTGTGTGCTGTGAATTCTGTAATTATGTCCTTGCTTTAATGAAGCACAGGGGCATGTAGCATGGATTTCTGTCCAAACTACTACAGGGTTCGTGACTTTGGAGACAAGTGCTTTCTGACAACTGACCACGGAAGCTATTGTGTGGTTTCTAAGGATGATTTCAGGAAGCTTCAGGCATTGCAGCTTGAAGAGCCGCTTTTATCGAGGCTTGTGGAGCGGGAGATTGTCTTAACAGAAAAAAATATTCGTGAAGCCATCAGGCTTGCACAGGCCAGGCACAACTTTCTTTTCTCAGGGACATCATTGCATATCATTGTTGCAACCCTTAGGTGCAACATGAACTGTCTTTACTGCCAGTCAAGCTCCAGGCCTGCAGACGAGACTTCATATGATATGGACGTTTCTACAGCAACTAAGGTTGTTGATTTCATTTTTCAGTCTCCGAGGAAAAACTTGAGCATTGAGTTCCAGGGTGGAGAGCCCCTTCTCAACTGGGATGTTGTGTTGCACATAATCAGGTATGCCAAGGAAAAGAGCAAGGCTTTTTTTAGGAATGTGTGCTTCAGCCTTGTGACAAATCTTGTGTTAATGGATGATGACAAGATGAAGTTTCTTGTTGAAAATGATGTTGGCGTGTGCACTTCCTTGGACGGGCCAAGGGAGATTCACGACTCTCTCAGGCGGCTTGCCGGAGGAAGTAGTTTTGAACACGTGGCAATGTGGGTGCCAAGGTTGAATTCGTATTATAGGAATAGTTCCTCTAGAAGGCGTTGCCATGCTCTTCTCACGCTTGCAAGGCCAGCTCTTCTATATCCAGAAAAGATTGTCGATTCCTATGCCTCTTTGGGTTTTGGATCTATCCATATCAGGCCGCTAAACAATCTTGGTGTTGCGCAAAGAATGTGGCCAGAGCTCTGCTACCCTGCAGAGGAATTTATCCAGTTCTGGAAGAGGGCAATATCATACATAGAACAACTTCAGTCCAGGGGAGTGCAGATGCGTGAGAGGATATATTCTTTGATTCATAACAAGATACTTGGTACAAACCAGGAGGATTACCTTGATTTGAGAAGCCCTTGCGGTGCAGCGATCGGCCAGCTTGCCTACAACTACAATGGGGACATATACACTTGCGATGAGGCAAGGATGGTATCTGAAGAACTGTTTAGGTTGGGCAATGTCAAGGAAGATAACTACAAGGATGTCTTGACCTGTGACAAAGCCTGTGCTGTGGTCAATGCCTCAATCAATGATCAGTACTATTGCAACGAGTGCGCTTACAAGCCATATTGCGGCATCTGCCCTGTCTGCAACTATGTCGAGCAAGGCAGCGTTATAGCAAAGATTCCACAGACAGACAGGTGCAAGATCTACAGGCAGCAGTTTGACCATGTGGTCAAAGAAAAGTTTATAAATGACAGGAGCAGATGGTGAACCATGCTTTTCCCAAAGGTAAAAAAGACTGTGCAGGCATTTCTGACCAGTGAGGATGGCAGGATATCAAAGAAGAAACTGGTTGCAGCAGGAGTCATGGTTGCCGCAATGTCTGCTGCCGCTGCTGCTCATAGCTCGAGCTGGGATCCTGATTGCCCGAATCTTGACTCATCTGGTATTATCAACCCTCAAAATGGTATGGCCAACCACGCGAATAATCTTGCTGTCGCTGCAGATTCCAGTCCCCAAATCACAGGAACACACAGTCATTGTGTGGAAACGCACTCCAGCCACGAGAGCGGAGATGGTGGCGGTGGAGGCTACTACTGATTTGACATGGATTTCAATCTCAGGTCATTTCTTTTCGTGTGCCAGACAGAGGTTTCTTCGCTGTGCAATGCAAGATGCATCATGTGCTATCCGAAGATACCTTTCAAAAGAAATCTTGGACAGATGATGGACCTGTCGCTTTTCAAGAAGCTTGTGGACGACCTTGCCTCATACCCAGTTACTGACCAGGTTATTCTTGAGAGAAAATCTTTCATTAGTGATATTGACTGCGCAGAAGAAGAGGTCTCAGAGGATGAGCTTGCCCAAATAGTCAATGGCAAGATATCCTTAAAACTGTTTGGCATAGGAGAGCCTTTGTTGAATCCTCATTTTATTGAGATGCTGGAATATGTCAAAGGCAAGAATTTCTATGTTTCCTTCAATACAAATGCCTCGCTTTTGAAACGCGGCTTGATAAAAGATGTTCTGGCAACCGGTGCAGTGGACAGGATTTGCATCAGCGTGGATTCCTACAGGAGAAGTGTCTATGAAAGCATTCGTGTCGGCCTTGATTTTGGCGTTGTAATGGAAAACCTTCGCATTCTTAAAGAAGAGAGGAAAAATTATGGGAAATCTGTGCCCAAGCTGGAGATTGTCGCAGTGCGACTGCAGGAGAACCAGGACGAAATTGATGAGATGGCACAGTACTTTGGGAAGCTGGGTTTTTGTGTGAAATTTAAGGATGATGTAACAATTAACAAAGGCCTTCCAGCTGGCTACCTCTGCAATAAGATCAATCACAGCTGCTTTGTTTGCGCTGACGGCACAGTTCTTAAGTGCTGTTTTGACTACACAAACGACACCTGCATTGGCTCTCTCCATAAAAGCAGTATGAAGGATATCTGGCTTGGAGAAAAGAATGTCAGGCTTATGATGAATAATTCGTGCCGCAAGCTTTATGACATTCCCTTGTGCAGGCAGGCATGCCTGTCATCTTCTCTTTAGGAAAAATTCGTACATCCCTGGAACAAGCTGGTCTTCTGAAACACACCAAAAAATCTCTCTTGCCATAAGAATTGTAAACTCTGGATCGACTGCGTTGGTGATATCATCTTTTGCGAGGTAGCTGCAGAATGGCGAAATCATCTCTGAAGGGTAGAACCTTTTCACTTTGTGTCCATGTTCGGAAAAGCATCGGAGTATGTATACCCCATCTGCTTTCAATAATTTTGCCACCCTATTGACATACTCTTTTCTTTGTTCTGAGTCGATCATGTGGAAGCAGCCTATGTCAATTGCAGCATCAAATTTTTTGTCGCTCTGCCAGTCCATGAAGTCTTCGGCAATAAAATTCTTCTTGTCAAGTTCTGCAGGAATTTTTGATATGGCCTGCCTTGACCTGTCAATTCCATAGACATCAAATCCAAGTTTTTTCAGGTACAGGCTGTTCTTTCCTGTGCCGCAGCCTATGTCCAGTATAGTCTTTGCATCCTTTAGTATTCCGTTTTTGACTGCTCTTGCAACAGTCATGTCTGGTTGCATCTCGTTTTCCCATGCTACTTGGTCCATCTCGTAGTACTTGTCCCAGATCATGGGATGTTTTTTCATTGCTTTGGCAAGCGCAAATTTTACCCTGGAATCCTCTGGAAGCTGCTTTATCAGGGTGAAATAGTCTGGATGTGCGTTTAGTGTGCACAGCTCGTAAAGGTCCCTGACTGTTGTGTTTTGGTTTGCGAACGGGAATAGGAGGGGGTGCAGGTCTTCAAGGCCTCGTTCTCCTATCAACTCTCTGTTGTTTTTGTACTCCTCTGTGCCAGGTATTGGCGTGAATGGCATCATTTTCACTGAGCAGCCGGTGCCCCACACCTGTATCATGCTTTCAAATACTGACTCTATTTTCTGGTCTGGCATGCCTAACAGTATGAATGCCCTTAGCTCTTCTGGCGCGTATCCTGCATCAAGAAGGTGCTGCACAGCCCTCTTGAAATCTCTTGTTCTGGCAGACCTTTTCAGTCTGTGTTCTGACATTGCGTCGTCACTTGTCTCAAGCGGAAGCTTGATATCTGTTACTCCTGCAAGTTTCATCTTCTTGCAGATGTCTTTTGTTAAAAGTTCTGGCGGAAGCCCTTCTGGCGCCTCGATTCTTATCTTGATTCCTGATGATATTATCATATCCAGAATCGTGTCGAAATGTCTGCCGCCAGAGAGCAGGTTTGATTCCCAAAAATAGAACTTTTCGATGCCTTTCTCGTAGCAGGAGATTATCTCTTCAACTGTTTGCTTTGGGTTCCTGAACCTCATCTTGCGTCCTTCGAGCAGGTGCACTGCGCAATAGCTGCATTTGTTTGGACACCCTCTTGTTGACTTGAGTATTATGTAGTCTGGCTTGTATTCCATTGCATCCATGTCTATTTTCGCATCGTTTGCCTCTGCCAGCTCTCCAACAAAGACCTGGTCGGCAAGAGAGGTCTTAGCGTGCTCTTCGCATAGTGTTGCGTAATAGCCCCCAAGCTTCACGAGCGAATTTGGTGAGATTTTCTTTATTATCTCAATAACCTTGTGTGCCGCTTCCCAATGGTAGGTCATGCAGCACGAGACCCAGAATTCATCTGCGCCCTCATGTTTTTTTACTTCGCCTTCAAATTCAGCATAGCTCATCCCGCAGTGGAATACAGGAAAAGACACTCTCTCGTTTTCGTAGTTGCCGCATTTTCTGTAGAACAAGAATTCCTTCCTGTGCACAGAGCTTGGATTGCTGATAGGCAAGTCTGCTGCGCAGTCTATGAATCTTGTATCATGGCCGAGCGACTTCAGGTAAGTGCTTATCCTCAGTAGGACATTTGATTGCGATGCGAAGCTGTAGAAGTTGTCGATGTTTGGCCTAATCTTTTTTATGTATCTTGGCAGCGGCGGAATCACTTCGTATATTGGTGGCCTGACCAGCACGATTTTTTTCATATTACCACATTATGTTGGCAAAGTTTGCGAGCGGGTCTTTGCCGTCATAGCTTCCAGTGCTTTTCTTTGAGGCAAACCTGCTTCCGCCCTTGCATTTCACTGCGTGCAGGCAGTCTCTGCACTCTTCTGGGACCAATTCAAGGTTTCTCAAATCTTTCATGAATTTGCTTTTCCAGATTTCCTCAACGCTTTGGCCAAAGGCATCTCCAACATCCACGTCCAAAAAATAGCTCGGTCTTGCCTTGCCGTCAGGGCTTATAACAAACCTCATATGGCCATCATCTGCAATTGCCCCTGCGCAAAGATCTGTTATGTGTTGGTGGTTGACTGCGCAGAATGGCAGCGCGTTCACTACCTTGTATTTCTTGTTGAAGATTCTGTTCAGGTTATTGAGTTTTTTTAGCATTAGGTGTATGTCGTCGCTGCTGGTCGGTTCTGTTTCATCTGGTGTAGGCATCTGCCTGTAGACTTCCCAGTCTGATAACCCCATATTCAACGCAAGTGAGTAGATCATCTCAAGGTTTTGGATGTTCTGTCTTGTTGCCACTGTGCCGCACCGCACGTTTTTTGCTCCATGCTTTTTTAGTAGAAGAATCCCTTTAATCCTTGCTTCATAGCTATCCTTTCCTGTGGATTCTTTCTCTTTTTCCCTGTCTGATGCTACTAGTGGCACGAGCACGTTTTCCACGTGCCTTGCTATTATTTCGGCGTTTCTTTCGTTGACTAGCGTCGCGTTTGTGTTTAGCCAGATTTTTTTCCCCGCATCCTTGCACACCTTCAGCATTTTTTCAAATTCTGCATGCATTAGCGGCTCGCCCCCTGTTATCCTGATATGGTCAACACCTTTTGGGATCCTGCTCACTATCTGAGTGAATTCGTCAAGGGTGAGATTGCCTTTGCTGTATGATATGTTTTTCTTAAAGCAGAAGTTGCACTCAAGGTTGCATTCTTCTGTTATCTCTATTGCCACTTCCTTTGGCAGGTCTGGTTCTGGCCTGAGAAACTCATCTGTGAACAGTTCCAGGTATTTTTCTGTTAGTCCTGCGCACAATCCTTGGTGGACGCAGGAAATGCATTTTTGTGATTTGTGATTTGTTGAAGCATATGTGGTGTTCCCTTTCGTGAAGCACATAGGCATGCCTTGCAGGAACATCATCGGATGTATCCTGGCTCTTTCCATCGCATCGCTAATCTCATGGAAAGGCGCTGCGGTTTTTTCAAAGTTGTCACCGTGGTTTGGAAAGGACAGTATGACCTTGTGCGCACTTCTAGCAAGATGCACGATTTTGTCAATCATTGGGAAGTTCTGTTCTGTCACCTCGATTTGGCAGCTATGCCTTGCTCCTTGCTCACTTAAGTTCTTAAT